>NZ_JBDTQE010000017.1:0-40792 GCF_039932285.1 Flavobacterium sp. | reverse complement strand
AAATACTTATATAGCCACTATTTTAGCCATTATCAACGCTGGTCATATTCCCATATTAGTAGAGCCTAATCTAGAAACCTATAATATTGACGAAAATAAAATAGAAGAGAAAATCACTTCAAAAACAAAGGCTATAATGGTTGTTCATTTGTATGGTCAATTAGCAAATATGGAAGCAATTGCTAAAATAGCAACCAAACACAATTTAGAAATCATTGAAGATTGCGCACAAGCACATGGAGCAAAGTTTAATAATAAAATAGCAGGAACATTTGGCAAAATAGGGGCTTATAGTTTTTATCCAACAAAAAATCTAGGAGCACTAGGCGATGCTGGAGCAATAATTACTTATGATAAAGATATTTACGAAAAATTAATTGCGCTAAGAAATTATGGTTCCCATAAAAAGTATTATAACAAATATATTGGACGAAATTCTAGATTAGATGAGTTACAAGCTGGTTTTTTGAATATAAAATTGCCTTTTTTGGATGAAATAAATAACCATAAGAGAAAACTAGCAACCTTATATGATTTATATTTGACTAACGATGTTATAAAACCAAATCCTTTGCAGGAAGTTTATCATGTATATCACATTTATAATATAAGAACCCAAAAAAGAGATGAGCTGAAACAGTTTTTATTAGACAACGGAATTCATACAGAAATACATTATCCATTGCCTCCAAATCAGCAGGAAGGGTACCAAGAATATTTCTCGAAATTAAGCTTTCCTATAAGTGAAGAAATACATAAAACAACGCTAAGTTTGCCTATTTCTTTTGCTAATACAATACAAGATATTGAAATTGTTATTGAAAAAATAAACTCATTTTTTAGTACTAATTAAAAGATTAAAACCTTAAATTAAGTTTATTAATTTTATATTAGTAATTAATTTAGATTCCTTCAAATTAAAAAGACACAGAATATAAGCATGAAAGTAGCATTAATAACAGGAGTGACGGGACAAGACGGGGCTTATTTAGCAGAATTATTGCTTTCTAAAGGATATAAAGTACATGGTATAAAGCGAAGAAGTTCTTTGTTTAATACCCAACGAATCGATCATATATATGAAGATCCGCACATAGATAATCAAAATTTTATTTTGCATTATGGTGATTTAAGCGATTCTACTAATCTAATAAGAATCATCCAAGAAACGCAACCAGACGAAATATATAATTTGGGAGCAATGAGCCATGTAAAAGTTAGTTTCGATATTCCTGAATATACCGCTAATACAGATGGAATAGGAACGCTACGTATTCTAGATGCGGTAAGATTACTAGGATTAACAAAAAAAACTAAAATATACCAAGCCTCAACATCAGAATTATTCGGGTTGGTACAAGAAGTTCCTCAAAAAGAGACTACACCATTTTATCCGCGTTCGCCTTATGCAGTGGCAAAAATGTATGCCTATTGGATAACAGTCAATTATCGAGAGGCATACGGAATGTTTGCTTGCAACGGAATATTGTTTAACCACGAGAGTCCTTTGCGTGGAGAAACATTTGTAACCCGAAAAATTACAAGAGGAATAGCTCAAATGGCTTTAGGGATGCAAGATACACTCTACATGGGAAATATAGATTCTCAAAGAGATTGGGGACATGCTAAAGATTATGTAGAAGCTATGTGGTTGGTTTTGCAACAAGACGAACCTGAAGATTTTGTTATATCAACAGGAATCACTACAAAAGTTAGAGAGTTTATTAGAATGGCTTTTGAAGAAGTTGGAGTTCAGTTAGAGTTTATAGGAGCTGGAGTAGAAGAAATTGGCGTTGTAAAAATATCTTCAAATCCAGATTATGAATTTAAAATAGGGCAAAAAGTAATACAAATAGATCCAGCTTATTTCAGACCTACTGAAGTAGATTTGCTTATTGGAGATAACACTAAAGCAAAAATAAAGTTAGGTTGGGAACCTAAATATACCTTGCCAATGTTAGTTAAAGAAATGATGCAGTCTGACTTAGAGTTATTTAAGAAAGAAAAATACCTCAAAAACTACAAATAGAAACGGTAAGAATATGGATTTGAACTCAAAAATTTATGTAGCAGGTCATCGAGGAATGGTAGGAAGCGCTATAGTAAAAAACCTTCAAGATAAAGGGTTTATAAATATTGTTACCCGAACTTCGACAGAATTAAATTTAATTAACCAACAACAAGTTAACGATTTTTTTGAATCAGAAAAACCAGAATATGTTTTTTTAGCTGCAGCAAAAGTTGGAGGAATAGTGGCTAATAACACCTATAGAGCTGATTTTATTTATGAAAATATGATGATTCAAAATAATGTAATTCATGAGTCATATAAGAGCAATGTTAAGAAATTACTTTTTTTAGGTTCTTCCTGTATTTATCCAAAATTTGCACCACAACCACTTAAAGAGGACTATTTATTAACTGGATTATTAGAAGAAACAAACGAACCATATGCTATTGCAAAAATTGCAGGTATAAAAATGTGCGATGCATACAGACAACAGTACGATTGTAATTTTATATCGGTTATGCCAACAAACTTGTACGGAAATAACGATAATTATGATTTGCAAAACTCACATGTTTTGCCAGCATTATTAAGAAAAATGCACGAAGCTAAAATTAATAATGATAAATTTGTGACAGTTTGGGGAACAGGAAGTCCTTTGCGAGAATTTTTGCATGCAAATGATATGGCTGATGCTTGTGTGTATTTGATGCAAAATTATAATGACAAAGGATTTGTAAATATTGGCTCGGGAGAAGAAATTTCGATAAAAGATTTGGCTTATTTAATAAAAAATATTGTAGGATTTGATGGTAAAATAGTATTTGACACTACAAAACCCGATGGTACCCCAAGAAAATTAACAGATACTACAAGATTAAATAATCTAGGCTGGAAATATAAAATACATTTAAAATCAGGAATACAAGAAGTTTATCATGATAGATTTCTTTAGTTCAAATAACAATTAAGACTCCAATGGATAATAACGATTCAGAAAATATTTTAGACAAAAAATCTTGGCCTTGGAATTTTACCCCAGATGAGGTAAATCAGGAAGAGAATATACAATTGCCTAAAATAACCATTGTAACCCCTTCTTATAATCAAGCCGATTTTCTTGAAGAAACTATTCTATCAATAATAAATCAAAAATACCCTAATTTAGAGTATATTATTATTGATGGAGGAAGTACAGATAATAGTGTCGAAATCATCAAAAAATATGAAAAATATATCGATTATTGGGTGTCCGAAAAAGATCATGGTCAAAGTCATGCTATAAATAAAGGTTTTGCAAGAGCTACTGGGGACATCTTAAACTGGATAAATTCCGACGATGTTTTGTGTGAAAATGCATTATTAAAAATTGGTAAAGCTTATTTAAACAGAAAAAATGACAATTTAATAATCATTGGAAGTGGTTATGAAATTGACGAAAAAAGTATAATTACCCAAGAAAGAAAAGCTTTTCACAATAATTCAGAACCAAATTTATATATAAACATAATAGGTAAACCGATACAGCAATCAATTTTTTTTTCAAAAAAAATAAATAATGAAGTTGGCGGTATAAATCCATTAATAAGATACCCAATGGATATTGATTTGTATTTTAAATTTGGCTTTTTAGAACCTGAAATTATAATAATAGATAATTTTGTAGCATCTTTTAGGAAACATTCTAATTCTAAAACAGTCTCTCAGGATTATAAAATGTTACTTGAAAAAATTAATTTGTTACAATATCTTGAATATTATGATCAAAATAAATTATTTTATAAGAATCAAATAAGCTCTTACATTATTTCATTTTCTTTTAAGGGAATTTCTTTCAAAGAAAAAATATTGTTATGTAGGGAGTTCTTAAAAAACACTTCGTTTAATCAAAAAAATAGATATAAATATAGAGTTTTATTTAGTAAAATCATAAATGCAAATTAAATTATGTCTAGACTAACCACAAAAGACTATTGGGAAAATTATTATTTTAAATCAACTACTAAGAAATGTCAGATTCAACAAATAGTTTCTGATTATGATAAATATTGGGATATTTTAGTTAATAATAATGCATTTCCACCTAAGAATATTTTAGAAATAGGAGGCTATCCAGGAAGATATTTAGCATATCTTGGTGATAAATATAATCTTGTACCTTCTAGTTTAGATTTTAATTCTGATACAAAAAAAATTGAAGAAGTAATGAAAACTTTTGACGTAAAAGACTTTCAGATTATTCAAGCAGATATTTTTGAACATGTGCCAACAGAAAAATATGACATAGTTATTTCTATCGGATTTATAGAGCATTTTGAAAACTTTGATACTGTTTTAGATAAACATGTCAATTATCTGAAAGATGGAGCAACTTTGTTGGTAATGGTTCCAAATAAAAGATGGTTTAGAAAATGGTATGGCTATTTAGTAGATTATAAAAACCTAAAAGCCCATAACTTAAAATCTATGAAAAAAAGCGTTTTTTTAGATTTTGGTAAACGAAATAATTTAGAATTATTGAACTTAGAATATTTTGGTGAATTTCAATATTCACTACACCATGACCCAAATTTAATTCAAAAAATAATTTATAAACTAGCAAAAAAAATTTTCAAAAAAATTAACCCTTATATCAAGTCACACCCGACGAAATATTTTAGTAGTGTTTTGATTGGAGTTTATAAAAAATAGTTTATAAAATGAATAAAATTTTTATTTCAGATATAAAATGGTCTTACCTATTTTCCTATTTTGGAAAATCAGATTCCTTGTTTAGATATTACCAAGATCTAGTAATAGAATCGACAAGTTCTGATTTTGAAGGAGATATTATAGAACTTGGAGGCGAAAAAAAATACAATACACAACGTTTCTTTAAAAAAAATAAACTGATTGTATCCAATATATCTAGAGATTTTGATACCTATATTAATATAACAGCAATTCCTTTTGGAAATAATGAAATTGATAATTATATAATGGTGTCTATGTTGCAACATGTGGATGAACCTTTTGTTGCAATTAATGAAGTAAAAAGAACGTTAAAACCAGGAGGAAAAATTTTAATTATAAATGCTTTTTCTCACCCAATTTGTGATGAAAAAGATTATTGGAGATTTGGAGAAGATGCATATCATTCTTTTTTTAAAGAAGAATTCGAAATAATAAAAATTTTCTATCTGGGAGGTAAATTCTCTATGATAAGTAACACTTTGAGAAGACCCATTGGTAGCTTAAAAGGAAAATATTTTGTTTTTAAAATTATTGGAGTTATCATTTCAGTTTTAGCAAAAGCAGTAGATAGACAAGATGCAATGCCTATTGGAATTGGAATGTTAGTAAAGAAAAAAATATAAAAATCCAATTTTTAATTTTGGTATAAATAGATTTTAAATGAATTCGTTGAAGAAATTTTATAAAACAATAAAAACGTTAATCTTTGCCCGAAAAGGCAACGAGATTTCTATTTTAACTTATCATGGGTTGGTAAATAAAATAACGAATGCAAGATTGCAACGAAATTTTCACACAATCTCTCAATTTGAATCACATATCTTATTTCTTAAAAAGAAACAGTTTAGATTTTTAAATGCAACCGAATTAGCTTATTATATAGATAATCCAAAAGAAATTAAATCTCAAAAAATGGTTTGTATCACTTTTGACGACGGGTATCAAAATAATTTAGAAGCGATAGAAATTTTAGAAAAAAATAAAGCTTCAGGGATATTTTTTATTACCACAGACGCTATCAATAGTCAAACTTCTATTTGGACTGTAAACTTGTCATTATTGTTATTAGAAGGAAGTATAAATAAAATAAATTTCAATAATAAAGAATACCAAATTTCGACTTATGATGAAAGGCTTAGTGTATTTAATATAATTAGAAACCAATTAAAAAAGGTTAATTCTAAGACTAGAAATATTCTTTTTAATGAAATTTTAAAACAATTTCCAGAAAATGAATTAGAACAATTATTAGAAAAAAATAATTATTTTAAAATGCTCACTTGGGATGAGATAAAAGAAGTTCAAAATGAGAACATTCAGTTTCATAGTCATGGTCATTTTCATGAGATTCATCATGAAATTCAAGATATTAAAACATTAAAGAATGAAATTTCAACATCAAAAAAAATAATAGAAAAAAATCTAAAGAACAATGTTTTTTTATTTGCTTATCCAAACGGAAATTATAACGCTAATTCTTTTAATTTTCTAGATGAAGCAGGTTATAAAGGCGCTTTTGTTTTGCAGGAAGAAAAATATACGGAGAAATTCTATAAATATAATATTCCAAGAATAACACCAAATGGTAAGATTAATAAATTTAAAAATCAAATGCTTAATTAAATATGGTATTTAACATTATAGTATTTATTTTGTTCCTACAGATATTATTTTTTGTTAGTTGGCTTAAACAAATCAAAGAATAATATGTGTGGATTATTAGGTGAAATATCGACACAATTAATTGAGGAATCAATTTTTCAAAATCTTCTTGATTTAAGTCTTAATCGTGGACCAGATCAGCAAGGGATTTGGCATGATAATTATTGTAAATTGGGTCTTAATAGACTTTCGATAATTGATTTAGAAGAAAATGCCAAGCAACCCATTTTAAGTCCATCAGGAAAATTTGTAATCGTTTTTAATGGTGAAGTATATAATTACAAAGAAATTCAAAATAAGTATAATATTAGCGATAATGCCTTACGTTCTTTATCTGATTCTGAAATTTTAGCTCATTTAATAGATAAGGTTTCAATTGATGTTTTTGCAAAAGAACTTAACGGAATGTTTGCTATTGTAATTTATGATATCGAAAATAAAATTGGACATTTGGTTCGTGATTTTGCAGGTATTAAACCTTTGTTTTATGGTGTTCACAGTCAAGGAATAATATTTGCGTCTCAGTTTGATCAAATTTTTCAACACCCAGTTTTTATAGAAAAAAAACTACGTCCAGAAATAATGAAAGAATATTTTGGGTTAGGGTATATGCAAGCACCAAACACAGTTTTTGAAAATATATTTCAGGTAGAACCTGGACAAATTATAAGCTGGAGTTTTAATGAGCTTTCTATTGTTTCTAAAGCCTATTATTATAAATGGGAAGAAAAGAATTTGATAAAAGAAACTAGTTTAGAAGTTACTCAAAAATTGAAAAGCTTATTGACTAAAGTGATAAAAACCCAACTAAATGCAGATGTTTCTGTTGCATCTTTTTTAAGTGGAGGAATCGATAGCTCATTAGTTTCAGCAATCATAAAACAATCTAAACCAGATATTGTAGCCTATACATTTGGAATTGATGATGCAGATTATGATGAGAGTCAAGTGGCAAGTAATATAGCAAATCAAATAAAGGTAAAACATTGTCTTGAAATAATAGATGAAAGCGAATTGTTAAATACAATCGAAATCCATTTCGAAAAATTTTCTGAACCATTTGGTGACGAAAGTAGTGTCCCAACTTATTTGATAACTAAGAAAGCTAAAGAGGATTTTACAGTTATGATTTCAGGAGATGGAGGTGATGAACTATTTTGGGGATATCCCCGCTTTTTAAGATCAGTAGAACACTTAAATTGGTTTAAAATGCCTTTGTTTTTAAGAAAAATCATAGCTCCCTTTCATAGAAAATTCAGTGAAGAAACATCAAGTTCAATAGATGTTTTTTTAAATTTTGATCAATGGATTTTAGACAAACAAATGCATTTTAAAGGTCTTAATGATTTTATTCCAAATACTAATTTTTCTCAAGAACTGTATGATGTTTATTCATTCAATACAACTCTAAACAAAAAAAATGCTTTGCGTTATTTGAAAAAAAATGAATTTTATGGGCATTTGCAAAAAGTATTGCGAAAAGTTGATTTGATGAGTATGGCAAATAATATTGAAGTTAGAGTTCCGCTTCTAGACAAAGAAATAATCGAGTTTAGTAATACAATAATTCCAGAGTACGGAATTAATCATAAAACTCCCAAATTAGTTTTAAGGAATTTATTAAATCAGTTTGTAGATAAAGAAATTACAAGTTTACCAAAAAAAGGATTTTCAATTCCAATAAAAAAATGGTTAAAAAATGAATTAAAGGATGATTTTATTAAAACAGTAATAGAGAAACCTTTTTTTGGTAAAGAATATATAAATGAATCGATTTTATTAAAAAACATTCATGATTTTTATGATCAAGAAGATGTAAATGCAAGCACTATTTGGCATTTATACGCTTGGCAAAAATGGGCAATAAATAATAACTTAATCTAATGTGTGGTTTCCTCTTCGAATACAAGCCCAATAATCTCTCAACAAAACAAGAGTTTATAAATCTTCTCTCTGAATCGAAATTAAGAGGGCCAGATCATCAAGGATATTGGTCTAACAATAATTCTGTTCAAATGGGATTTAACAGGTTAGCCATACTCGATTTGACTGATGCTGGAATACAACCGATGATAAGTCCTTCTCAAAAATTTGTAGTAGTTTTTAATGGTGAAATATATAATCATCTTGAATTGCGACAAAAATTACACTTCAAAAAATTTCGTGGACAAAGTGATACAGAAACCATTACAGCTTGTTTAGATGAATTTGGAGTACATAAAACTATCGAATCACTAGACGGAATGTTTGCTATTTCTATCTACAATCAAGAAACTAAAGAAATTTTTTTGGCAAGAGACTTTGCAGGTATAAAACCTTTGTTTTACGGTTGGAATGGAAAAACTCTTGTAGTAGCAAGCCAATATGACCAAATAAGAAATCATTCAGATTTTAAGAATAATTCTATTGATGAACAAGTGCTCAAATTATACCTTCAACAGCATTTTGTTCCAGCACCTTTTGGATTATATAAAGAAACTTTTCAGGTAAAACCAGGAGAAATTATAACTTTTGATTCAGCAGGAAATTGTAGTAAAAGGCAATATTGGGAATTTCCTTCAAAATATAATTACACCATAACCAATACAAAAGAAGCAGAACAGTTGGTTTATGACACATTAGATTCTTGTGTAAAAGACCAAATGATTGCCGATGTTCCTCTTGGTGCCTTTTTATCTGGGGGTGTCGATTCCCCTTTAATATGTTCTTTTGCTAAAAAATATAAGAAAGATTTATCAGTGTTTTCTATTGGTTCAGATAGTGCAATACATGATGAGTCTGATAGAGCAACGGCTTATGCAAATGCTTTAGAATTACCACAAGATTTGTGGAAACTCTCTGCTAAAGAAGTGGTTAAATATTGGAATGAAGCCACAAAATCACTTCATGAACCATTGGCAGATTTTAGTATTTTGCCAACCTATTTAGTTTCAAAATTAGCTAAAAAGAAAGTTACAGTAGCGTTAAGTGGAGATGGTGGGGATGAACTTTTTTTTGGTTACGAGCGGTTTTGGAGTATTGGGAAAAACACTAAATATCAGCATTTACCTGAAATAATTAGAAAAGGAATTTATGGATTGGATAAATATTATTCAGGAAATAAAAATGTAAATAGTGTGCTTTTATCACAAAAACAGGCGATAGCTCATGAAAGTTTACACTCGAGATTCCGTAAACCTAATTTGCATTCAATAGCACCAAATCTTAAAAATATAGATTTGCCAGAACTTTGGAATGTGTATGATTATGAAAATTGTAAAGATGAAAGAGACTTAATTATGAACATGCAAAAAGCAGAATTTTACGGAATGATGCAAAAAACACTACGGAAAGTCGACTTAGCTAGCATGGAAAATAGTTTGGAAGTACGGGTTCCTTTTTTACAAAAAAAGATGATTGAAACCAGTTGGCAAATAGATCCTTTTTTAAGTTATGGTAAAGGAAATAGAAAAGAATTATTAAAAAACATATTACAAAATCAAATTCCCCAAGTACCAAGGGAAGAAGTCAAAAAAGGATTCACAATTCCTTTGCGAAAATGGATTCAAGAAGATTTAAAACATGAATTTGAAGAAAAATTATTAGAAGGAAATACGCAATTATTTGGTTTTGAAAAAAAAGCAATTGAAAAAATGTTACAAGAACATTTTCAAAATAAAAATGATCATAAATGGGCTTTGTTCACAATGTATGCGCTGCTTAAATGAAAAAGATAAAAATTTTATACACAATACCAAACTTTGATACCGCTGGAAGTGGTAAAGCATTATTGAATATTGCTTTAGGATTAAATAAAGAATTATTTGAACCTCATATTTTATGTTTGCATAGCAAAGGTGAATTTTTTAAGACTATTCAAAATTCAGGAATTCCAGTACATGTCTTTGATTATATACCCAAAGAAAGACCTATTTTTAAAATGTTGATTAATTGTTTTAGTGTGTCTAAAAAACTTAAAAAAATAAATCCAGATATTATACATAGTTTTCATTATGGTTCTAATTATACAGAAGCGATAAGTGCTAAAATGGCCAATATTAAATGGGTTTTTACAAAAAAGAATATGAGTTGGGGAGGAAGTTCTTCTAATAGTTGGAAATTGCGTTCGTTTTTAGCCAATAAAATTGCAGTTCAAAATACGGATATGATACAACAGTTTTATCCAAAATCTAAAAAAATAAGTTTAATTCCACGTGGCGTGAATGTTCAAAATTTTTCATATTCAATTTCAAACAATCAGATTAGAAACGAAATGAAAACGTCTTTAGATAAACGAATAATTATTTGTGTGGCTAATTTTGTTCCCGTAAAAGGAATTGAATTGTTAATAAATGCTTTTGAAAAATTACAGGATAAAAATCCAGAATGGGTTGTTTGGTTGGTTGGAGATAATAACAATGAATACGGACAAATGGTAACTCAATTAGTAAAACAAAAAGAATTACAAAACAGCATTTTTTTCTCAGGAAAAAAAATGAATGTGGTTGATTATTTGAATCAAGCGGAAATTTTCGTTTTACCAACTTTAGAAAAAGGAGAAGGAACGCCAGTTGCAATTCTTGAAGCTATGTCTAACGGAAAAGTAGTTATTGGTTCTTCTGTACCAGGAATCAAAGATCAGTTAAAAACTTTTCCGGACCATCTTTTTGAAGCTGGAAACGTAATAGATTTAGAAAAAAAATTAGCTCTTTTTATGAACAATTCAAAGGATGAAAACAATAAAATTGGTTTGGCTTTCAAAAACTTAGCACTAGCTGAATTTACCATCGAAAAGGAAATAGAAAATCACGAAAAATTATACCATTCACTACTTAAAAATGGAAAATAAAAGCAACAGGATTCCTTCACTTGATGGCTTAAGAGCTATTTCTATATTACTAGTAGTTTTTGGTCATGCTTTTAAAATAAAATTTATAGACATTGCAAATCTCGGAGTAAGAATGTTTTTTATTATTTCTTCTTTTTTAATTGTAGGAATATTACTTAAAGATGTTGAGAAAAATAGATTTAGTATAAAACAATTTTATTTCAAGCGTGTAATGCGCACATTTCCTGCTTTCTATGTTTATTTACTCTCGGTATTTTGTTTGTTGCTTTTTCTAAATATTTTCGAATGGGAACAATTCTGGAGAGCACCTGTATATTTAGAAAATTATCATTCTCGTACTATTTGGAATGATAAACAATGGTTTGTAGGGCATACTTGGTCATTAGCTGTTGAAGAGCAGTTTTATATTGTAGTGGCTCTTTTGTTTTTATTAGTTAATAAAAAATATATCAACAAGAATAAATTAGTTAAGATACTAATTGTAATTATTGTTTTAATTCCTTTTATAAGAGTTGGTTATATGTTTTTAAACTTTATTCCAGATGTGTTTAGAGGTTCTATGCACCGTTCTTTTGAAACTGTCTCCGATTCTCTTGCAATAGGCGGTATTATGGCACTTACTAAAGAAAAAGTGATAAACAGCAAAATTTTTAATTTCTTGAAAAATAATATTTTTCTTTTAATTGTTATAGTTTTAGCTATTCAATTTCTAAACAGTTCTTATCTAGTTGAAGTTATTGGACTGCGGATTCGATATATTTATAATTTTTTCGGACTCACTATTATCAATTTTTCGATGGTAATGATTATGATGGTTTTAATTTATAATCCCAATCAAAATTTTATAACAAAACAACTAAATAAAACATTTCTAATCACCATCGGACTTTGGAGTTATTCCATATATCTTTGGCAACAATTATGGTTGTATAGTTGGAGTTTCTCCATTTATTATAAATTTGTAGGTATTTTAGTTTGTTCTATTTTATCCTATTATTGTATAGAATTACCTTTTTTAAAAATAAGAGATAACTATCTGAGAAAAAAGATTCAAAATGAATTTTAAGAACCCAATAATCCCAAAATCTTCCACTTTTGTTGGCGAAAAAAAAGCGCTCGACTACGAAGCTATTTGTATTTTTGCAGCTACGGGTTTTTTTTTAGATGAGGATACTTATTATAAAGACCAAAAAGCACTAAAACCCGCTTTTGAATACGAGCTACAAGAAGACGAAAAAAAAACTATTTCTGAAAAACCTTATTTCAAATGGCATTACACGCCAGTAGAAAGACCACTGTCAGAAATTGTTACCGAGTTTGCTCATTTATTTGAAACAATAATCAAAGAACAAGTAGGAGATAAAAAAGTAATATTGCCACTTTCGGGCGGATTAGACAGTCGTACCCAAGCAGCCGCATTATACCATTTAGGAAACAACGTAAATGCTTATAGTTATGCTTTTGATGGCGGTCATGACGAAACGTATTATGCCAAAAAAATTGCCAAATCCTGTAATTTTCCTTTTCAGGATTGGAAAATCCATCAAGGCTATTTATGGAATAAAATCGAAAAATTAGCCCAAATAAATCAATGTTATTCAGAGTTTACGCATCCTCGTCAAATGGCTTTTGTAGAGGAATACGCAACACTAGGCGATATTTTTAGTTTAGGACATTGGGGCGATGTTTTGTTTGATGATATGGGGGTTGCCGAAGACTTAAGTATAGACAAACAGGTTAAAATAATTGCAAAAAAAATCATCAAAAAAGGAGGTTTAGAACTAGCTAAGACACTTTGGAAAACTTGGAAACTCGAAGGTGATTTCGAAAAACATCTTTCTAATAGAATAGAAGTTTTACTTCGAAAAATTGATATTCCTCAAAGTGCCAATGCGCAAATTCGGGCTTTCAAGAGCTTGTATTGGGCACCACGTTGGACGAATACAAACCTTTCTATTTTCGAATCCGTAAGACCCATAACGGTTCCCTATTTTGATAATCGAATGTGCGAATTTATCTGCACGGTTCCTGAAAAGTACCTTGCTGGAAGACAAATTCAAATTGAATACCTAAAAATGAGAATGCCCGATTTAGCCAAAATAACATGGCAAGATCATCGTCCATTCAACTTGTATTATTATCATTGGAACAAGATGCCATTTAATTTACCATATAAAATATATAGCAAAATAAAACGTAAAATGCTTCCCAAGAAAATTATTCAACGAAACTGGGAACTGCAATTTGTTGGAAAAGAAAACGATGCAGCATTGCAAAAATGTTTGTTCGAGAATGAATCATTTCAAGAATTAATACCAAAAGATGTGGTTGTGTCTTTTTATGATAAATTCACAAATAAAGATGCTGTTTATTATTCACATCCTGTGAGTATGTTGCTAACTTTGTCTTTATTTGCTAAACAAAAAATATGATGCAACCCAAAAAAATAGCCATTTATTCGGGAGAAATTCCAAGTACTACTTTTATCGAGCGATTGATAGAAGGATTGTCTAATAATGGCTGTAAAATTCTTCTTTTTGGATTACAAGCAAAGAAAGTTACTTACCCAAAAAACGTTTCTATTTTTTCTTATTCTAATAAATGGAACAAACTATTTATCTTATTGAAATATAGTTTTTTACTATCTATTTTTAAACCAAGAGAAAAGAAAAAGCTTGACAAAATAATTTGTAATAAAAAAAGAAATACCACATTATATAAAGTAAAATATTATCCTGTTTTGTACCATAAACCAGATATTTTTCACTTGCAATGGGCAAAAAGTTTAGAAGATTGGATTTGGGTTCGTGATTTTGGTATTAAACTAATTTTAAGCTTACGAGGAACACACATTACTATTAGTCCAATTGCCGACGAGAAATTAGCTACACAATATCGCGGACTTTTTCCTAAAGTTGATGGTTTTCATGCGGTATCAAAATCAATAAAAAAACAAGCTGAAGAATATGGTGCTGAAGCAGACAAAATAAAAGTGATATATAGCGGGTTGCATCTAAAAGAAGTACTTTTTGTAGAAAATAAAATTAAAAATAGAACACTAAAAATACTCTCCATTGGTCGTTCTCATTGGGTAAAAGGATATACTGATGCGTTAGACGCTTGTGCTTTATTAAAAAAGGAAAATTTCGATTTTCAATATTCAATAATAGGTGTTGGAAGCGATGAAGAATTAATTTTTCAAAGAGTTCAGTTAGATCTAGAAGAAGAAGTTACTTTTAAAAAAAGCATGCCTTTTAAAGAAATTATAACTGAAATACAACAAGCAGACATATTACTTTTATCCAGTTTAGAAGAAGGAATTGCGAATGTAGTGCTGGAGGCCATGGCGCTGGGAACTATTGTACTTTCTACAAATTGTGGTGGTATAGAAGAAGTTATTACCGATGGAGAAAATGGATTTATCATCCCTGTAAGAAACCCAAAATTAATAGTAGAAAAAATAAAATTAATAGCTTTATTGTCTGAAAATAATAAAATTGAAATTCGTAAAAAAGCACGAGAAACTATCGAAAAACAACATGGTTTTCTTGAAAATTGTAAGGGAATGCAGGCTTTGTATCAATCTGTTTTAATAACTAATTAATATGAAGATAGGATTAGTCTTGCCGTCAGTTCCGGGTTATTCCGAAACTTTTTTTAGAAATAAAATTAAAGGGTTAATTGCTAGTGGTTTTGAAGTTATTTTGTTTGTTATTGATGATAGAAACAAGGAAAATATGCCTTGTAAAATAATTCCGTTCCCGAATTATTATATTCATAACAAAAGGGCTGTTTTTTTGAATTCGTTTTTTAATATAATATCCAATTTAAAAACTGCAATTAGATTGTATAATTTAGGTAAAAAAGAGGGTTTAAGTGCAATAAAATCGCTGAGAATGGTTTTCTTGAACAGTCATTTTTTAAGCCAAAAATTAGATTGGCTTCATTTTGGTTTTGGTACGCTTGCTTTAGGTAGAGAAAATGTGGCTGAAGCAATAGGAACAAAAATGGCAGTAAGTTTTAGAGGATTTGATATTGGTATTTATCCAATAAAACACAAAAATTGTTATTCATTACTTTGGAAAAAAATTGATAAGATACATGTGATTTCTGATGACATTAAAGAATTAGTAGTAAAAAATGGGTTTACTAATCTTCAAAAAATCATTAAAATTTGCCCAGCAATAAATGTGAATTTTTTTAAGAACACTGTAGTAACAGAAAAAAAAGAAGTGCTTCAAATTGCAACAATTGGAAGATTGCATTGGAAAAAAGGATTAAGCACCACACTAGAAGCCTTAACCATAGTAAAACAAAAAGGAATTTGTTTTCGATACACTATAATTGGCGGAGGTCCAGAAAAGGAAAAATTGCAATTTGCAGTACATCAATTAGGGCTTGAAAATGAGGTTTTTTTTGCAGGAAAACGAAACCCTGAAGAAGTGAAAAACGAACTCCAAAAAGCAAATTTATATATACAATACAGCCATCAAGAAGGTTTTTGCAATGCTGTGTTAGAAGCTCAGTCCATGGGGAAAATTTGTATTGTGAGTGATGCCGAAGGCTTGTCCGAAAATGTTATAAATAATGTTACGGGTTTTGTCGTTCCCAAAAGAAATCCGTTATCTTTGGCTAATAAGATTATTGCTGTAAATGAGTTGTCTGATAAAGAAAGAGATGTAATCTCTAGAGCGGCTATCAATCGAGTAAATAATGAGTTTAATATAGAAGACCACGTTGCAAAATTTATAAAATTTTATGAAGAAAATTAAAAAAATAATTATATTAATTACAGCTAGAACTTATTTTCAGAATTTTTTCGAGTTCCTTCATTTTATTGCTTTAAAAGGAATGAATTATGGTTCTGCTAATGAACCAAAAGATTCAGGTGAAAATAATTTGTTAAAAATGATGGCAAAAGAATTACCTATTAATGCTGTCATTTTTGACGTTGGATCTAATAATGGACAATATTTGGAATTGTTATTACAAAATTTTAATGCTTTACAACCAACTATTCATTGTTTTGAACCAGATGATACTGCTTTTGCAAAACTTCAAAAAAACTTCAAAAACAATAAAAATGTTATCTTAAACAATTTTGCTCTTGGTGATCAGAATATGAAATCAATTTTATTCTCGGATGGATTAGGAGATGTAAAAGCAAGCCTTGTTGATGTGGAGAGTGATAATCTCATTGAAAAAGAAATTGAAATAAAAAGATTAGATGATTACTGTATTGCTAATAAAATAGATAAAATAAATTTTCTAAAAATTGATACCGAAGGATATGAAGCAAATGTGTTAATTGGTTCAGAAAAAATGATTCAAAGCAATTGTATCGAAAGAATTCAGTTAGAGCACGGCTCCATGCAAACAATTATAATGGGAACTACATTATATAGTTTAAAAAAGTTATTACCGAGATTCAATATTTTTCATATCAAACAAAATGGTATTACAAAAATACTATACAAGCCTCAAATGGAGATTTTTTATAATTCAAATTACTATTTTAAACTAAAAAATTAGTTTTGAATATTTTCATTCCAAATATTAAATTTCCTATAAAAGACAAAAGAAATCTTTTTATTTTAACCCGACCTTTTTATTCTGAAAAAGCTTGGACAAAGCATAGTGATGTAAAAAGCGAATGTAAACTAAATAAAGATTTTAATTGTACAGACAATATTGCAAACGCACAAATCATTCTCATTCCTTTTTCCATAAACACCTATTTTGAAAAAGATAAAGCAAATGAATTAGAAAAAATAAACGTATTTTGTGTGCAATACAATATAAAAGCCTTCGGATTTATAGAAGGCGATTTTGGGATTGCTTTTCCGGAATTTTCAAATATCACTTATTTCCGAATGGGTGGATTTAAAAAACAATTGTCGGATAAAAACAAAGGGTTTCCAGTTTCATTATCAGATCATTTTCAACGATTGTTCCATCAAGAAACTATTGTAACATTCCCTAAAAAAAAACTGCCAGTAGTTGGTTTTTGTGGTCATGCCAACACATCATCGGTAAAACGACTTAAAGAAATTGTAAAATGTCTTTTAGAAAACAGCAAACGATTTCTAAAAAAACCATTCCGAAAAGATTTTGAACCTTTATTTGCTTCTGCTTACGAAAGAGCAAAATTATTAAACCGCTTAGAACAATCGAATAAAATTGAAACCAATTTTATTTATCGCAAAAATTATCGTGGAGGTGCCATTACCGAAACCCAAAGAGAAGCCACTACTTTAGAATATTATCAAAATATTTACCAATCCGACTATGTGTTGTGTGTTCGTGGAGCAGGAAATTTCTCAGTACGATTATACGAAACACTCATGTTGGGTAAAATCCCTATTTTTGTAGATACCGATTGTTTGTTACCGTTTGAAGAAATAATAAATTGGAAGAATCATGTGATTTGGATAGATTGGAAGGATAGAAAAGATATTGCAACAATAGTGAGTGATTTTCACAATCAATTATCGGAGGATGATTTTGTTAAAATGCAATTGGATAATAGACAATTATGGAAAGAAACACTTTCTGTAAAAGGAATGCTAGAAATGATTTCGAATGATATTTAGTTTTTATAAATACCTGCAACCCATTAGTTATTTTAATTTAAAATCGAATAAAGATTTTGGTTATTTTCCAACTATACAACAATTAGAAGTAGTATCATTTCCGTACACTATCGATACTAATTATCAAAGCACTATAGCGCAAGAAAGAGATGTGGTATGGACGGCTTTTCAGCAAGGATTTATAAATAAAAAATACCAATCTGGATTAGATATCTGGAAAAAAGAATCTATTCCATTACAAGATGAGTATGTTTTCTTGTTTAAAAACTTTCATAGAGCTTGGGCTTTTTATGTTTTACTGATTAGAATTCTAACATTACACAATCCGTTTTCTGAAACTATTGCTTTACTAAGAGCTAAAAAAACAGAACGCTTCGATTTCTCTAAAAATCATTTCAAATATGCTGATTACGATACATTTGAGAGTAAATTAATTCAAGAAAATCCTTTAGTGTCGGTTATAATTCCCACACTTAACCGATATGTATACTTAAAAGATGTTTTACGGGATTTAGAAAATCAAACTTATAAAAATTTTGAAGTCATTATTGTCGATCAAACTGATGATTTTCAAGAAGATTTTTACAAAGGCTGGAATTTAGATTTGCATTTCTGGTTTCAGGAAGAAAAAGCACTTTGGCGAGCCAGAAATGAAGCGATACAATTTAGCAAAGGGAAATACATCTTATTGTATGATGATGACTCTTTAGTAGAACCCAATTGGATTGCAGAACACATCAAAACATTAGATTTTTTTGATGCCGATTTGTCTTCTGGGGTTTCAATAAGTACTATTGGCGACGAAATCCCGAAACACTATAGTTATTTTCGTTGGAGCGATCAATTAGATACGGGAAATGTATTGCTAAAAAAAGAAATTTTTGAAGATATTGGCTTGTTTGACAGGCAATTTGAAAAACAACGAATGGGTGATGGCGAATTTGGTTTAAGATCCTATTTAGCTGGATATAAAAACATCTCAAATTACAAAGCCAGAAGAATTCACCTCAAAGTTAGTCAAGGAGGGTTGCGACAAATGGGAAGTTGGGACGGTTGGAGACCTAAAAAGCTATTAGGACCACGACCTGTCCCAAGTGTCTTGTATTTGTCTCGTAAGTATTTTGGCAATAATCTTAGTAAATATTATGTATTACATGCTATATTGCCGTCATTGGTACCTTACAAATTTAAAAAAAGCAAGTTGCTAAAAATACTTAGCTTTGTTTTGGTTCCTGTTTTATTACCATTGGTTTGTTATCAGGTAATAAAATCATGGCATTTAGCAAGTGCAAAAATTAAGCAAGGTGATAAAATTGAGAAATTAATAAGCTAAATGATAATGTATTTATGAAGACGGTATTGATTGCGCATAATTATAGTAAAAATTCATTTGCAATAATGAGTTACAATTTAGCACATTATTTAGCTGATTTAGGCTATAGGGTAATATTTATTTCGCATAAACCTTATTTCGAAAAAAAAGAGATTGTAAAAAAAGAAAAGGGAGAAATTATAATTTACTCGTGGCCGACTAAAAAAAGACCAACCTCAATAAAAGATTTTATTTGGTATGCAAAAATTTATTTAAAATATAAGCCAGAAGTTATAATTGGGCATTTTGTAGGTAGTAATATAACAGCGATTGTTTCAAAAACTCTATCTTTTGGAAAGGTAAAAACTTTAGTTTATTATCATACTTTGTATAATCAAATTGTTTCAGACAGTAGAGGAGAATCCATAAAACAAAAAATATTAAATATTAGAAAAAAATGGTATTACTATTTTGTATGTGATATAGTTGTTTGTCCTTCTGCAATGGCTAAAAAGGATTTACTTAATTATTTTTCCGCAAAGAATGGAGTTGTCGTTTTAAATCCAATGGCAGACAGATTTGTAAGTAAAATACCAATTTCTAATGAAAATATAATAATTTCTTATTTAGGGAGATTGGATATTTCTAAAGGTGTTTTTGATTTGATAGAAGCATTTAATAGTTACAAAGAAAAAAAAATGAATTCAAAAATAATACTGAATATAGCAGGTTCTGGTAGTCAAGAATCTGAAATTGTTGAAATAATAAAAGATAATTCTTCGGTAATTTTCCTTGGAGCGTTATCTTATGAGAAAATTGATGACTATTTAAATAAAAGTCATTTTACCATAATTTCATCTAAGTTTGATAATTTACCAACCGTAGGTCTAGAATCCTTGATGAACAAAACCCCTTTGTTAATTTCAAATTCTACTGGTTTAACCAATTATTTAACCGATGAGAACGATTGTTTTAAGTTTGATTCTAATCTCGATTCATTAATAAAAGTATTCGAAAAAGTTGAAGCCAATTTTAATTCTCATCAAGTTATGTCTGAAAATGCAAGAAAAACCTATGAAGAAAAATTTACACTTTCAGATTATTGTGCTAATATGCTGGAATTGATAAAATAAAATTATTTATATTTAGTCAACTGATATGACATTTAATATAATTATGTTTGTCTTATAAAACTCTTGATTGAAAAGTATGAAAAATTTTTTAAAATGCAAAGTTTGTTCATCAAACTTTAGACCAATAAATAAAAAATACCAATTGGTAAAGTGTGATAATTGTAGTCTTGTTTTTTCAGAAAATATTTTTTCAGAAACTGAAATTATCCAAACCTATGATAAGTTATACAACAAAACAGATCAATACAAACAACATATTAATGAATTTGAAAATCTTAAACTTAAAAAGCAAGTAAATTTAGGTAGAGCAAGGAGAAAGATATTCAAGTTTCTTTTGAGTAAAAACATCAAAGAAGTATGTGAGATTGGTTCGGGCGTGGGTATTGTTGCTAACTTTTTTCAAGACAAGAAAATAAACTATTTAGGAATTGAATTAGATAAAAGTACGGCTCAAAGAGCGCAGTCATTAGGGTTTAATGTAGTAAATGAATCATTTACACACCTTGCAAATTTTAATTCTAAATTTGATACCTTGGTGGGCTTTGAAGTCATTGAACATATTCAAGATTTAGAGGCCTTTTTTAAGCTAGCAGTACAAAGTATAATTCCTAAAGGATATTTAGGCTTTACAGTCCCTAATTACGATAAAATAAAAAATTACAAAAATGTGGGCGATCACTTGCATCAAGATATTCCGCCAATACATCTTAATTTTTTTACTGTCGAAAATCTTACCAAAATCTTAGATTTTTATGGTTTTGAAATTGAATTTTTGGAAGCGAAAAAAATACCGTATCTTAATTTTTCAAATCTAGAAACATATAGGCTTTTGTGGAATGCTTTATTAGGTAAATTTCAGGGGCAAACTATTTTGTGCGTTGCTCGGAGAAAAGTTTAGTTTTAAAAATGTAAGGCTATAAATTCTTTGTTTTAATCGAGTAAGTTATATTTCTTTTGTATATTATTATGAAAAGAATATTAAAAAAAGAAGTCTTTTAAACTTTTTTGATTGAAGCAAAAAAAAATAGAAGAGAAAGACAATTTTGTAACCAATTGAAAAAGTTTAAACGACTTCATAATTAAAGAAAAAAATGTATAAAAATTTTATTACAAGATTTATTTTAAGGAAAAATATTATTTCGAGAGTAAAAATGAGAATAAATGCTTATTTAAGAAAAAATAATAAAAACGAATTTGACGATTTAGCATTTATTTATAAACTAATAAATAAAACCCCAAAACATATTTTTGATTGTGGTGCAAATATTGGCTTTGTATCGTATCAATTTTTTAAGCGATTTAATAATTCTAAAATTCATAGTTTCGAACCAAATGTGGTGGTTTACGAAAAATTAGTCGGAATTCTAAAAAAAGAATCTGAAAATTTCACATTCAATAATTGTGGTATTAGTAATACAAATGGAATTTTAGAATTTTATAAGAATAATAATTCTGGGACATCTTCATTTATGCAACCAAATGATTTTCACATGGCACACATGGCAAGAAAATATCAAAAAATTGATGTTCCAATCGTGTCAATTACTGATTATTGTTCTAAAAACAATATTGATGAAATTGGAATATTAAAATTAGATATAGAAGGGTTTGAATTAAAGGCTTTACAAGGATGTTCAAATTTTTTGAAACAAGAAAAAATAGATTTTATTTTTACCGAAGTCAATTTTGTGCCAACCTATCAAGGCCAACCATTAATTGAAGAAATTATTACATATATGCGTAAATATAACTACTACCCGTATAATTTTTATGGCATAAATGAAAGTGATAAAAGACAATCAATTATTACAAATATTTTATTTATCTCGAACAAAATTGCTATAGAGATTAATACGCTTTGTGGAAAAAATCAAGTCTTTCAGAATTCACGTGAATCGAGCTAGTATATTTAAACGAATTGTTTATGAGTGTATTTGGTGTTTAAATTTAAAAATAAACGAACGAAATATATAATCCCTAATTGTTAAAATTTATGTTTAATTAGAGTTAAAACAAATCCTGCAAAACCTAAAAACAATAGATATTTGTAGTTTTTTTAGAAAAACTTTTTTTTTGTTATCTTTGCAAAAAAAAAAATAAATTATGAAGAAAAATCTTATTATTTTAGGCATGATTTGCCTAGCAGTAAAAATACAGGCGCAAGTTACGGAAGTCACAAACACTATTAGTTCAGGAAGTTATCTTGGAACATCAAATACAGAGCCTGTAGTGTTTAAACAAAATAATGTTTTTTCTGGTTTATTAAGTGCTGGCATTACATCTTTTGGATATGATTCCATGCAATTTGATCATGCTGGTAGTACAGCTTTTGGTGTAAATGCACTTCATTCTAATTTAGCAAATGGAGGGGGATTTAATTCTGCATTTGGAACTTATGCTCTTGCTTCAAATACAAGTGGAGCAGGAAATACTGCAATCGGTTATCAATCTAATACAAAGGCTATTATAGGAAACCAGAATACGGCTTTGGGTTATCAATCTTTATTTAACAGTTTATCTTCCTATAATACTGCAATTGGCTTTAGGACATTGTACTCAAATACAAATGGTACAGGCAATACAGCTGTTGGTATAAATGCGATGAGAGATGGAATTACAGGAAGTAATAATACCGCTATTGGTGATAGTGCCTTGTTAAAAGCAACAGGTAATGGGAATGTAGGTATTGGAGCAGGTAATTTACTTGATACTGGAAATTATAATATTCTTATAGGAAATGAAAGTGCAAAAATATTAAGTACTGGAACACGTAATACTTTTGTTGGATTTTATAGTGGAGGGGATTCTGTATCTAGCATTGCTAATTCTTTTTTTGGACCTTCTTCAGGTAAAGGAATAACGACAGGTTCTTATAATACTTTTTTGGGAAGCGTAGTTGTTCCTTCCGCAACAGCTGCTACAGCTACTTCTGCAGGAAATGATACGTCTAGAACAATTATATTAGCAGATGGAGATAGCTCGCAAAGACTTTATATACATTCTAACGGTTTTACTGGAATTGGTTTAGGTAATAATGTAATTCCTAAAAATACGTTGGAGATTAAAGCTCTAGCAGGTAGCCCATCAGTGTCAGGGCTTCGTTTAGTGGGTCTTCCTAACACAAGTGCTTCAATTACCAATGCAACTAATAAAGTCTTGTCTGTAAATGCTACTGGAGATGTTATTTTAGTAGATGACAAACAAGGAGGAACAGGTTCAGGGGGAGTTACTTCAAATGTTTTAACTTCAGCTGTAAATACAATGACAAGCAATGTTAATGGACTTGTCGCTACTGCACCAATTGTAAACTCAGTTGCAAACACAATTACAACTGGACAACTAACCACTACTATAAATGGAGTTGCAAGTACACCAGTGGCTTTGCCAACTTTTACTGAAGTAGATGGAAGTGTTACAAATGAGTTGCAAACTTTAACAGAAACTCCAGCTCAAACAACTGGTACAGCAATTACCCTTTCTAATGGAGGAGGTACAGTTTATGTTGATGGTTCTGAAACCAAAATTCAAGCAGGAACAAACGTAACTGTTTCAGGAAATGGAACAATAGCTACTCCTTATATTATTAACTCTACTGCAACGGGTAATGGTATAAGCGATAATATTTATACTGCTAATGGAACATTGTTGGCAAATAGAGTAGTCACTATGGGTAATAATAATTTAATTTTCAATACTACTGGAAATACTTCAACAACAGGTGGTAGAGTTTATATTGGAAATACAACAGCGTTTACTACTGCTAACTTTCCAACCACAACTGGAGATTACAGATTGAATGTGGAAGGCGGTGTTTTAACCGAAAAAGTAAAAGTTGCTTTAAGATCTACTGCAAACTGGGCAGATTATGTTTTTACAAACGATTATAAATTAATGCCATTAACTGAAGTAGAAAGTTTTGTAAAATCTAATAAGCATTTACCAGGTGTTTCTTCAGCTGAAAACTTAGTAAAAGAAGGATTAGATTTAGGCGAAATGCAAGCAACACAAATGCAAAAAATTGAAGAATTGACTTTATATGCTATCGAGCAAAATAAAAAAATTGAAAATCAAGATAAAGAAATTGAAGAACTGAAAGTCTTAGTTAAAGCTTTAGTAAATAAAAATAAGTAATCATTTAATTTTTAAAATAAGATAAAATGAAAAATTTATATATATATACTATATTAATATCGTTATTATTTACCATTAGCTATGGTCAGAAAATAAATTCTGTTGGAGAAACATCTAATTTTAGTATTGTTTCAGGAACTCAAAAATTAGATTGCTTAAATAATAATGGAGTATCAATAACAACAACTGGTTCAATTGGAGGTGAAATGTATCAATTTCCAACTACTAGAACTTTTTGTTTGCCGAATGCTAGATATATAGGGAATGTTGGTTTATGGACGGATATATTTCCTGATGGATTTGTTACTTATACTTTCAATCTACCACTTACGAGTGCTAGAATTACCTATTCTGCTGTAAACGGACCTGATGCTAATGGTTTTGGTACTGACATCGGGCAAATAAACATAAATGGAGGAGGTGTTTTAACTTTAGCTAACTCATGTGGAGCTGCAATTGCTGGTGATGTTTTAACATGTAATTTAGGAGGGCCAACCCTAAATAATTATGGAGATGTTAGTGTCACAGTAAGTTCAACCTGCCCATTTACATCAATTACTTTGTTTAATATTGGAGGTGAATCAGGGTGGGTACAAGGGAATCCTTGTAATTTTATATTAACACCATATAATTGCAGTATTGTTCCACCTATATTAAGTGATATTTTACTTAATAATATTTGTCCAAATACTACTGTAAATCTGAATTCTATAACTGCTAGTAATTTACCTAGTTGCAATACTGTTTTATCATGGCATTCAGGACCTATAGCAAATTCTGGTAATATAATTGTTAATCCAAATTCAGTCGGAGCAGGAACTTATTATGCGTCTTTTTATAATTCGTCTATTAATTGTTATAGTGCAACAACGCTCGTAACGGTTGTGATTGTTCCTTGTTGTCTGCCTACATTAACATTGTCTAATCCAGTAAACAATGTAAGTAATATATCATTTCCTATAACTATAAAACATAGAGAAGCGTCTAATTGGATTAGAGCCACTAATATTGTTAATTTTGGAGATAATGTTTTCCAAAATGGAGTAGTTTATCATGCAGATAATTTTGTTGAATTAAATCCTGGATTTGAAGCAGATTTAGGTTCTCAATTTTCAGCTTATATTGAAGGATGTAGTAGCGGGTTTGTTTATAAAAATGGAAGCGATGGTTCAAGTGAGGAAGAGTCAATTGTGCTTGAAGATGAAAAACAAATTGACTTAATCAAAAACAAAATCAACATCTATCCTAATCCAACCAATAGTTATTTTAAGGTTAGTTATTCAAATGAAAAATTTAACAATGTTAAGATAACTTCATTAGAGGGAAGAGTAATGTTTAATCAAAAAACACAAGCAACAAATAGTTTCCAGTTAGATGTGTCTAATTTTAAAAGTGGTATTTATACAGTATCAATAGAAACTCTTGACGGTACAGTCATCACTGATAAATTAATTAAAAAATAAATATAATATTAAAATAACTAAAAGCTTCTCTTAATCGGGAAGCTTTTTTTACATTTGTTCAGGTGTCATTAATGCAACTGTAATACAATTGAAAAACATTCTAATCCTTTCTTCCGAGTTTCCACCCTTACCAGGTGGAATAGGTAATCATGCTTTGCACCTAGCTTTGTCTTTACAAAATGAAGGAAAGGAGGTTACGGTAATTACCGATCAGCGTTCGAAAGAAATTAGTGATGATGAGGTTTTCGATAATCAATTACCATTTGAAGTACAAAGAATAAAAAGATACTCGGTTGTATTATTTACCTATTGGAGCAGAATTGTTCAAACTATAGAAACAGTAAATACTAACAAGAAAATCACGGTAATTAGTTCCGGAAAATTTTCCTTGTGGTTAGGAGCTTTTGTTAAACTTTTATTTTCTAGAAGTAAATGTGTAGCGGTACTACATGGTTCCGAGATTTATGCTGGTGGCACACTAAGCAAGCGTATTACAAAATGGAGTCTATCTCAGTTCGACTCTTTAGTAGCTGTTTCTGAGTTCACCAAAAATTTAGCATTAGAAACCAATCGAAATTTAAAAATTACAGTAATAAATAACGGTTTTGCTTTTCCTGAAATGGAAACTAATAATCCCCATTTTGTACTAAAAGGAAATCCCAGTATCGTAACTGTAGGAAACGTTTCGTATCGAAAAGGACAACAAAATGTAATTAATGCGCTACCGATATTAAAAGAAAAATATCCTGAAATACACTATCATATTATTGGTATTCCTACTGAGAAAGATACGTTTGAGGCTTTGGCGAAATCACTTCATATTCTTGAAAATGTTACCTTTCATGGTGCCATGTCAAATCATGATTTGAAGCAAGTAGTTTCTTCATCGAAAGTTTTTTTTATGTTAAGTGATCATTTAAAAAATGGAGATGTAGAAGGTTTTGGTATTGCTGTTTTAGAAGCCAATTTCTTAGGTTTGCCAGCCATTGGTTCAAAAAATAGTGGCATTTCTGATGCCATAAAAGAGGGACATTCAGGAAAATTAGTCAATCCACATGATGCGATAGAAATTGCATTGGCTTTTGATGAAATTATGACTCATTATAATCATTATTCTACTGAGTCCAAGCAATGGTCGAAGCATTTTGATTGGGATATTATTATTAAAAAGTATTTGGAAATTATTGGTTAAATGAAAAAGAAAAAATTAGTAATTATTTCGCATACTGAACATTATACGAATGAAAATGGAATTATAATGGGTTGGGGATCGACTATAAATGAAGTCAATTTCCTTGCCGATTATTGGGAGGAAGTGTATCATGTTGCCTGTTTGTATGATACTAAAATGCCTTTAAGTTCATTACCTTATTCCAAAAATAACATCACATTTGTTCCTATTCCGCCTTTTGGAGGAAAAAAAATGATAGATAAATTTTTAATTTTCACAAAAATACCAAGAATTATTAGTCAAGTTATCCGAACGATAGATGGAGCTTCGGAAGTTCAATTGCGATTGCCAACAAGTATGGGATTATTTCTGTTACCTTTATTTTCCTTTTTTATAAATAGAAAATTTACGCTTTGGATAAAATATGCAGGGAATTGGGAGCAAGAAAAAGCACCGCTGTCTTATAGGATTCAAAGAACTTGGCTTAAAAAAAATTGGGCAAATTGTAAAGTTACCATCAATGGCTTTTGGGAAAACCAACCCAAACATTGTTTGTCATTTGAAAATCCTTGTTTGACAATTAATGATTTAGAACAAGGCAAAATAATAAGTAAAGACAAAAAATTTGATTCACCATTCATTTTTACTTTTGTTGGAAGATTAGAATCGGCCAAAGGTGTCGATAGAATTATTGAAGCCTTGCAAAGTATTCCATTAGACAAAATAGTGAAAGTAAATTTTATTGGGGATGGCGAAAAAACAGCTTTTTACAAAGAAAAAACGAATTTTTTAAAAGAGAAAATACAATACCATGGGTTTTTAGATAAAGAAAAAGTACATAGAGTCTTGTCAAAATCACATTTTTTATTGCTTCCTTCAGATTCTGAAGGATTTCCAAAAGTGATTGCCGAAGCTGCTTGTTTTGGAGTTGTACCAATTGTATCTAATGTAGGAGCTATTCCACATTACATTAATGAGACTAATGGTTTTGTATGGGATTTGAATTCGAAAGAAAATTATACTAATATTCTAAATAAAGCTATTTATACTAATAGTTCAGAACTAAAAGAACAATCAAATAAGACACAAGAAGTCGCTCAGAAATTTACATTTATAAACTATCTAGAAAAGTTAAATCGTTTGGTTTTTATTTCTTAGTATTTTGTATGTATTTTTGAACTGTTAAAAGAAAAAATCTAAGAATTACCACAAACCCAAATAATGTTTAAAAAGAACAATTTATATATAAGTCTTGTTTTCCTTCATGTTATTCTTGGAGTGTTGATGTTTATACAATCTAAGTTAGCAATACCTTACGGATTAGCGATTTTGTCAATCAGTTTTTTGTTGATATTAAAAACTGAAAACAATCATAATCAAGTGTTGTATGTTGCTGCCTATACCATTGGTAGTGAAGTAATATTAAGAATGACAGGTGGTTATATTTTATATGAAATAGGAAAATATTCAGTTATTGCTTATATGATTATGGGGATTTATTTTTCTGGATTCTCGAGAAATTCATTCCCTTATTGGGTTTTTCTACTTATACTAATTCCGGGAATAATACTCGGTTCGTCAACACTTAATTTAGATACAAGCGTAAGAAAAGCCATTGCATTTAATATTTCAGGGCCAATATGTTTGGGAATCTCAGCCCTGTATTGTTATCAGCGAAATGTAACTTTAAAGGAGCTAGATAATATTTTATTATGTATATTATTACCTATAATCAGCACGATTACTTTTCTGTTTTTATATGCACCAAGTGTAAAAGAAGTAGTTACTGGAACCGATTCTAATTTTTCTACTTCTGGAGGTTATGGTCCGAATCAAGTTTCTACAATTATAGGATTAGGAGTTTTTATCCTTTTCACAAGAGTTATATTTTATTCACAAGAAAAGTGGGTAAAGATAATTAATGTATTCATGTTGTTAATTTTTACTTTTAGAGGATTAATGACTTTCTCAAGAGGGGGTATGATTTGTGCTTTAGTCATGGTGATTTTTTTGATTATAATACTTTTTAATGTTGTAAAAACAAAATCTAAATATAAAATAATTAAAATGATAGGTTTTTCTATAATTACGATGTCTATAATTTGGGGATATAGTACTTTAGAAACAGGAGGGCTTATAAACAAGCGTTATGCAAATGAAGATGCAGCTGGTAGGGTAAAGGCTAGTAGACTTTCAGGTCGAGAAGTAATTATAGAAAATGAGTTTAATATGTTTCTAGAAAACCCAATCATGGGTATTGGTGTAGGTAAAGGAAAGGAAAATCGGCAAGAAGAATCAAAAGAAATTGTTGGGGCAACACACAATGAAATATCAAGAATGCTTGCAGAACATGGTTCGTTTGGTGTTTTAGCATTACTCATCTTAGGTTTGACACCTATAGCGTTATATATAAATAATAGACAACATATATATTTATTAGCACTTTTCACGTTTTGGTTATTAACGATAAATCATGCGGCAATGCGACTTGCTGCTCCAGCATTTGTATATGCACTTTCATTACTGCATATTTATAGTATAGAAAATCAAAAAATTATAATTGAAGAAGATAAATCAAATGAAGAATAGAAATATTTTTAGATATTTGTAAATAATATACCTACTTATTATGATCTCCCAATTTAAAATACACTTCGAAATGTCTGAGAGAAAAATTCTACTTAGAGTTTTTGATGTAGTTTTTGTTTTAGGAATCTTATATTTATTAGGGATAATTTTTAATTTTTATTATTTTCAAATTTCAGAAACTAATTTTTATTGGACACTAATCTTAGCTGTTTATATTCTGTTTTTCGGATCTGTTTTTGAAATGTATAATTTGCAGGTGGCAAGTGATCAATTTCAAATTACAAAAAGTATAGTTCTGGTAAGTTCAATTACTGTTTTGTTTTATTTGTTTACACCATACATTACACCAGCACTTCCAGAAAATAGATTCCAAATATTACTTTTTTATGTTTCAATATTATTATCATTATTCTTTTGGAGAATGATTTATGTTAAATTTTTTGCATCTACAAGATTTGGTAAAAAAGTAATTATAATTTGTGATAAAGAAGAATTAGAAGAGTTAATAAGAGGATTGCAAAGTGTAGATCCTCATTATAAAATAGAAGGATATATAAATTCGGATACTCAAAATTTAGATAAGTTTGAATATAATTTTGTAAGGCATATTGAATTAAAAAATATTGAAAAATTCATTATAGAAAAAAGTATATCAGAAATTGTTATTGCTTCACAAAAAGCAGAAGGTATTACGGTTCAGTTGTTTAATAAACTAATTAAACTTCTAGAGAATGGTCTTGTAATCCGAGAATACACACAGGTTTATGAGAGTATTACGCAACGAATACCAGTTCAGTATGTTGCCCGAGATTTTTATAAATATTTTCCATTTTCTAGGAGTAACCATAATCAATTATATCTTATATTAATTCGATTTTTTGAAATTATTTTTTCAATATTGGGGCTTTTTTTCGGCTTACTTGTTTTTCCTATTGTTATATTGGGAAATGCAATAGGTAATAAAGGTGCTGTATTTTATACTCAAGAAAGAGTAGGTAAAAACGGAAAAATATTCAAAATTTATAAACTTCGATCTATGATTATAAATGCTGAAACAACTGGAGCTGTTTTTGCAACAGCAAATGATATTAGAATAACTCCTTTTGGTAAATTTTTAAGAAAATCTAGACTAGATGAGGTACCACAGTTTATAAATGTTCTAAAAGGAGAGATGTCTGTTATAGGGCCAAGACCTGAAAGACCCATTTTTGTAAAAGAAATTGCCCAAATTATGCCGTTTTACGAAACCCGCCATGTTATAAAACCAGGTCTTACTGGTTGGGCACAAGTAAATTATTCTTACGGAGAAACTATTGAAGATAGTTTAATAAAATTGCAGTATGATTTGTATTATATTAAGCACAGAAGTGTTTTTCTTGATTTAAATATTATTGTAAAAACAATAAGTACAGTGCTTTTTTATAAAGGGCAATAATTAATTTTGCTTTTTTAAAACGAATCGAAAAAGTATAATAGACGTTGCAACCACAATAGGTAAAACAATTATAAAATGAATTTTCCCTATCATACACAAACAATAAATCCCTATAAATAATAAACTTATTAAACTCAATTTTTTAATCCATTTTGTATTGTTTTTTATAATAAAAAACACAAGAAGTAAGAATAAAGGATTAAATAACAAGATGTTATAATTCCAGAATAATTCTTTATGAAAAGAGTATATACTCATAAAAGAAAACAATAAGCCTATTAATCCTAGAAAACTAAAATAAATAATATAAGTTGCTTTTTTGTTTAAAATTACAAATAATAATAAAATAGCTATTAGAGAATAAATGCTATCCAAGTAAGAAACGGGAGTAGCTCTATTGGCTTCAAAAACAATATTTGTTTCAGAAACTAAAGGTTTGTTTTTGTACGAAATAGTTTGTAAATTATCATATAAATCTAAAGGAAGGAAAATAGTAGTGGCTTGATTGTCTACTTTTTGTCCAAAAATTATATTAATGCCCAATTGCTCATAAAAATGATTACTGGCATAAGGAAACAAAACTTCTCTGTAAGTTGAAGTATTAGTATTTTTCTTAATAATTGGTTTATTTTCCAGTACTTCATTTACAATATCAATGACTTTTGTAGTGCAATTCCGGTCAATAAATTTATAAGTGTAAAAGGTGTTTTCTGGTAAAAGTGAAGTATTTAATTTGTCAAATAAATTTTGTTTTTCTAGTATAGATAAGTTTAAAACTTGCTCATAAATAGAACGATTATCTTCCCTGTAACTATACTCAAAATCTACATAAGGATAAGCTGCAGCATAGTATTGTAAATCACCTTTTGCGAATTTTGCTACAAAATTCTCAGTACTAAAATCGAACATTCCGTAGTTATAAACTAAGTCCATGTTTGTTTTGTAATCTTGAATTCTCAATGCAGTATGTCCGTATAAAGAATGTACTTCATCACCAAGGCCTATAGTAATAATACTAATTTTTGTACTTTCTGAAATAGGTGATTGTTGAGCGTAACTTATCAAAAATTGTATAAAAAATAATAGAGAAAGTATTTTTTTTGTCATTGGAACGTTTTATCTAAATATACTTAAATCAACTCTTAACGAAAATACATTCGAATATAAAGCGGCACTTTGATTCCCTAAATCGGTTAATGCATAATCGATAGCAATTCCTTTATACTGAAATCCTACACCAAGATTAGGCTGAAATCCTACTTTATTGCTTCCGTCTATTTGTTGTATCTTCTGAAAATTTCCAAAACCAGCTCTAAGAAAAGCCAAATTGTTATAACCATATTCAAATCCCAAAGCAGGATCGATACTCGCAAAACTAGTCGAAATTATATCATTTGTTTGTTGAAATTGCATATTCAAATTTGCCGAAGCTAATAAACTTGTTTCATTGTGAAACTCATATTTTCTAGCAACTCCAAACTGTACTTTAGGTAAAGTAATCTCACTACTTTCTGGTAAATCTTGATTTTGTAACGGATTTAGAGTTTGCGCGTCTTTTATTTTTTGAAACTCTTTTTCATTAATATTCCAAATATTATAAGTAGTCGTAACATCACGAATCATTAATCCTAATTGCCAATCGTTTTTCTCGAATTGTAAACCTACATCAAACCCAAATCCCCATGAACTAGCAAAATTTCCAATAATTCTGCGAATTACCTTTGCATTTACACCATATTGAAATCCTTGTACTGGTAATTTTCGGGCGTAAGAAAATGTAAAACCATAATCTGCAGTCGAAAACAAGCTGATTCTATTATAATCTATATTTCCGCTAGCATCTATAAGTTCAGTTGTATTTAAAATATCATCAACTCCAAAACGTATGATTGATGCGCCCCAAGCACTGCGGTCATCTATTTTTTTAGCGTAAGCGGCATAATCATATTGTGCAATATTGGCAAAATAATTGGCATGCATGAGTGATGCTTCACTGTCTTCTATTTTTAGCAAACCTGTAGGATTCCAGTAACCAGAATTTACATCTTTAGTATGCGCTACCATAGCATTTGCCATACCAAAAGCACGCGCATCGACACCAATATTCATAAATTCGTTCGAATATTTGCGAATCGTTTGCGCTTCTGTAAAGCCAAATGTGATTAAAAATATAAAAAGTATAAGTTTTTTCAAGGAAAATTAATTTGTACAAAGATTAAATAAAAATCTGATATAATAAACGCATCGATGTATAAACTTATTGTGCTAAATTTGCGGAATCGATAATTAAATTAATTTAAAATGAATATCAAAAAACATATTCCCAATATTATTACTTTATTAAACCTTTTTTGCGGTTGTATCGCTTTGGTTTTTGCTTTTCAACAAGAATTTTTATTGGCATTTTATTTTGTTTGTTTGGGCATTTTCTTCGATTTTTTTGATGGTTTTTTTGCACGATTGTTTAAGGTTTCCAGTCCATTGGGATTGCAATTGGATTCGTTAGCAGATATGATAACAAGTGGTATTGTGCCTGGTGTTATTATGTTTCAAATGTTGTTAAAATCGTTTGGAGAAGAAAGAATAATTAGTGTTTCATCTTGGGATAGTTGGGCAATGATTTTGCCTTTTTTAGGATTTATAATCACTCTTGGCGCTTGTTATCGCTTGGCAAATTTTAATATAGATACGCGTCAAACAGATTCGTTTATAGGATTGCCAACTCCCGCAAATGCTTTGTTTATATTGAGTTTGCCTTTAATTTTATTGAATTCAAACATAGAGTTTATTACCAATGCGCTTCAAAATCATGCGGTTCTTATCACAATTTCTATCGTTAGTGCTTATATAATGAATGCCGAAATCCCTTTGTTTTCATTGAAAGTAAAAGATTTTACGTTCAAGAAAAATGCATTACAAATTTTGTTTTTGGCATCTTCGGTATTGTTTTTACTTATATTTAGATATTTAGGGATTCCTATGATTATTATTTTTTATGTTTTGCTTTCGGTTGTAAATAACATGATTAATAAAAAATAATAGATTAATGGCTGTACGAAAATCAGTTAAGTCTAAAAAACAAAAATCATTCATTAGAAGCAATGCCTTTTACGGATACATTTTTACTGCATTCGTGTTACTAATTTTATATAGCCAGCGGAATGTTTTGGCCTATTATTTAGGTTTTAAAACCGATAAAATTATTGTAGAAACCAGAATTGCTCCACTCGATAAAGTTTTAGATGCCCATATCGAAAAATCCTTTGGAATTGATATTTCCGAATACCAAGACAAAATAGATTGGGATAGTCCTAAAGAAATAGAAGGCGGTTATCCTATCGAATTTGTTTTTGTTCGAGCTACTGTTGGCAACGATAGATTAGATTATAAGTTTAAAAAATATTGGAAAAAAGCCAAAGAAAGTAAGCTTATTTGTGGCGCTTATCATTATTATCGTCCTAATGAAAATTCGATTGCACAAGCTAATAATTTTATTAAAAATGTAAGATTACATAAAGGCGATTTTCCGCCTGTGTTGGATATTGAAAAATTGCCCAAAGAACAATCTATCGAAAGGCTAAAAGTTGGTTTGCAGCGTTGGCTCGACGTGGTTGAAAAACATTATGGCGTAAAACCAATTATTTATAGCAGTGAGAGTTATTACAACGATTTTCTAAAAGAAGATTTTTCAGATTATCCTTTCTGGATTGCAAATTATACTGCTTTTTATACTGAAATTGATTCCGATTGGTCTATTTGGCAAGTAACCGAAAACGGAAAAGTAAACGGAATAAAAGGTCGTGTAGATGTAAATATTTATAACGGAACTTCGATAGATTTGAAAGAGTTATTGATAAAATAAATCAATAGGTTTCGATTTCTTTGTTTTTTAGAATAGTTCTAATCACAGTATATAGAATTGCGGTATTCCAATCATCTTTATAATTATAACATTGATTTATATTTGAAGGGTTTTCTTGAGAATATATTGCAAAATAGGTTCTGTAGTCTTTTGTTCGTACATCTTTCCAAAAAATAATATTTTGTTTCTTTTTTAAGATAGAATTTGTTTCAATTATTATATTTTCATCTGAGAAATGAACATTGCCAATTGAAAATTGTACTTTATTTTGAAACTTTTCAATAAAGTCTGTTGCTATTTTATCGAAATGAAAATTCCATAAAGAGTTTAAAATATCTGAATAATTTTTGAAATGTAAGTTTTTATTAATTCCATAAAAACTTTTAAAATTAATTTTAATAATTTTATTTTCTTGATTCCTAATAAAAATTTGATAATCACGACCAATGATAAACTTAGCACCACGAATCCATTTTACACCATATCTATAATCTGTAATTTCAGAGTTGTGAAATTTTGTAAAATAATCAGTTACTAAATCCTTATCTTCAAATTGAATATAACCTGAATTAATAATAAGTTCTCTTTTACAATTGTCTAAAAAACTTCTTTTAATTGTTGTTTTAAATTCTAAATTATTCATTAAAACTCCAATTTCTTTCTTCTTAATTCAAAGTTCTGACCTAAATAAACTCTTCGAACCATTTCGTCCTCTACTAATTCTTCTGGAACTCCGGCTTTTAGGATTCCTCCTTCGAACATAAGGTACGTTTTATCAGTAATGGCTAGTGTTTCTTGTACGTTATGGTCGGTAATTAAAATTCCGATATTCTTGTTTTTAAGTTGGGCTACAATTCTCTGAATATCTTCTACAGCAACGGGATCTACTCCTGCGAAAGGTTCATCTAACAAAATAAATTTAGGATCAGTCGCTAAACAACGTGCAATTTCGGTACGACGACGCTCTCCACCAGATAATAAATCACCACGATTGGTGCGAATGTGTTGCAAGCTAAATTCATCTATTAAAGATTCCATTTTAGCTTCTTGCGCTGCTTTAGATAATTTTGTGAGTTGCAAAACACTCAAAATATTATCTTCTATACTCAGTTTTCTAAAAACAGAAGCTTCTTGTGCCAAATATCCAATACCATTTTGTGCTCGTTTGTACATCGGAAAATCGGTAATATTCATATCATCTAGATAAATATTCCCAGAATTTGGTTTTACTAAACCTACAATCATATAAAAAGAAGTAGTTTTTCCAGCTCCATTCGGACCTAATAAACCTACAATTTCTCCTTGATTTACTTCGACTGAAATACCTTTTACAACACTTCTTCCTTTATAGGTTTTTACTAAGTTTTCTGCTCTTAATATCATTTTGTTTCGTTTAATCGTTTAATCGGTAAAATGTCTAATCGTACAAATAAACGATTAAACGAATCAACAAATAAACCTATTAACAATTATTTAGACGTTTTCTTCTAATGCTTCCCAAAATTCGTAAGCACGGCGTAAATGAGGAATTACTATGGTTCCGCCAACTAAAGTGGCAACACTCATGGTTTCCATCATTTCTTCTTTAGTAACACCTAGTTTGTAGGCTGTTTCTAAATGGTATTTTATGCAATCATCGCAACGCAATACTGCTGAAGCTACCAATCCTAAAAGCTCTTTAGTACGAACGTCGAGTGCGCCTTCAGCGTAAGTATTGGTGTCAAGGTTAAAAATCCTTTTGATGACTTTATTATTGTCGGCTAATAATTTTTCGTTCATTTTAGAACGGTAATCATTAAATTCAGTTACTAAGTTGCTCATTTTTTTGCTTTCTTTTATAAACTATTGATGATATGATGACACTTATTTCAAAAATTATTAACATCGGTATGGCTACAATTGTTTGGCTCACTACATCTGGTGGCGTAACAATAGCGGCTACGATAAGCACAATTATGATGGCATATTTTCGGTATGTTCTTAAAAAAGTAGGAGAAACTAACCCTAATTTTGTTAAGAAATAAATAATTATTGGTAGTTCAAAAAATAATCCACTAGCTAAAACAGAAGTTTTTACCATTCCTATATAAGAATCTAGAGTAAATTGATTTTTTACAATAGTACTCACGCTAAATGTGGCTACGAAATTGACTGACATTGGAATAACTACAAAATATCCAAAAAGAACCCCTAAGAAAAATAATAAGGAAGATACAAATATAAATAATTTCGCATTTTTTCTTTCTTTTTCATACAATGCAGGACTAATAAACTTCCATATTTGCCATAATATATAAGGAAAGCTTAAAATAAAACCAGCCAAAAGACACATCCAAACAAACATATTTACCTGACCTTCCATTTCTGTGTTTTGAATAATAAATGGTAATTCGGTAATACAAATGCTATCCGCAAAACCTACATAATGAGATAGATCACAAAAAAATCGATAGGTAAAAAAAGTGGCTCTCGTTGGTCCGAAGATGATGGTATCAAACAAGTAATCACTTATAAAATAAGTAAGAAAAGCCATAATTATTACAGCAATTGTACTTCGCACTAATAACCATCTTAATTCTTCAAGATGGTCAAGAAATGACATTTCGCTTAAATTTTTCTTTGCCATTATACTATTCCTTCTTTTAAAATATCGTGTAAATGCAAAATGCCTGCATATTTACCTTCGTTTTCTACAACCAATTGTGTGATGGCAAAATCTTCTAAAATATTAAAAGCATCAACAACCATAGCTGAGTATTGTATTGTTTTCGGATTTTTAGTCATAATATCTTTAGCTGTAAGATGCGAAAACGTATCGTTATTGTTTAGCATTCGTCGAATATCTCCGTCGGTAATAATTCCGATTACTTTTTCATCTTCTACAATCGCAGTTACTCCCAAACGTTTTTCTGAAATTTCAAAAATCACATTTTTAATAGACGAATCGGGAGAAACCATTGGTTTGTGACTCATATCGAGCATATCACTTACACGTAGTAATAATTTTTTACCCAAAGCACCACCTGGATGGTATTTTGCAAAATCCTCACTTTTGAAATTGCGCATTTCCATTAAACAAACACCAATGGCGTCTCCCATAACCAATTGTGCAGTAGTACTATTAGTAGGTGCAAGGTTTATAGGACAAGATTCGGCATCGACAGTAGTATTTAAAACACAATCGGATTCTTTAGCCAAAAAGGAAGTCATGTTTCCAGTAATTGCAATTAAGGTATTGCCAAAACGTTTTAAAATTGGAACTAAAACTTTTATTTCAGGACTATTTCCACTTTTTGAAATGCAAATAATCACATCGTTTGGCTGAACCATACCCAAATCTCCATGAATGGCTTCGGCAGCATGTAAAAACATACTTGGTGTTCCAGTCGAATTGTAAGTGGCCACCATTTTTTGAGCAATAATGGCACTTTTCCCTATTCCTGTAACAATCAATCTGCCTTTAGATTGATAAATTATTTCGACAGTTTTTATGAAATCATCAGTAAGATAATCAACTAGTTTAGCAATTGATTGGCTTTCGGACAACATCGTTTTTTTGGCAGAAGCCAATATGTTTTCTTTAGATATCAAAACAGAAAATTTTTAAATTTGTGTATGTAAAAGAAATTTGTATCTTTATGTTCCCGCAAATTTATATAAAAATACTATTACTAAAGGATGAATTCACACGAAATTGATATTCACAAGGAATTAAAAAAATATTTTGGTTTTAACCAATTTAAGGGTTTACAAGAACAAGTCATAAAAAGCATCGTAGGCAAGCGCAATTCGTTTGTAATTATGCCTACTGGTGGCGGTAAATCTTTATGTTATCAATTACCTGCATTGATGCAAGAAGGAACTGCAATAGTAGTTTCGCCACTTATTGCATTGATGAAAAATCAAGTCGATGCGATACGAAGTTTATCTTCGGAAGCAGGAATCGCACACGTGTTAAATTCTTCTTTAACAAAAACTGAAATTACTCAAGTTAAAAAAGATATTTCATCTGGTTTAACCAAATTATTATATGTTGCTCCAGAATCTTTAACAAAAGATGAATATGTCGCTTTTCTTCAAAAAGAAAAAATTTCATTTGTAGCTATTGATGAAGCACATTGTATTTCAGAATGGGGACATGATTTTAGACCAGAATACAGAAATTTAAAAAATATTATAAAACTACTTGGCGATGTCCCAATTATTGGGCTAACAGCGACTGCTACGCCAAAAGTGCAAGAAGATATTCTAAAAAATCTCGATATGTCTGATGCAAATACTTTTAAAGCATCATTCAATCGACCAAATTTATACTACGAAGTACGTACTAAAACTAAAAATGTAGAATCAGATATTATTCGTTTTATCAAACAACATAAAGGAAAATCTGGAATTATATATTGTTTGAGTCGGAAGAAAGTAGAGGCAATTGCTCAGGTTTTACAAGTAAACGGAATTTCAGCAGTGCCCTATCATGCAGGATTAGATGCAAAAACACGAGCCAAACATCAAGATATGTTCTTAATGGAAGATGTTGATGTAGTTGTGGCGACTATTGCTTTTGGTATGGGAATAGACAAGCCCGATGTTCGTTTTGTAATACACCATGATATTCCAAAATCATTAGAGAGTTATTATCAAGAAACAGGTCGCGCTGGTCGTGACGGTGGAGAAGGTCATTGTTTGGCTTATTATTCTTATAAAGATGTAGAAAAGTTAGAGAAATTTATGTCTGGAAAACCAGTTGCTGAACAAGAAGTTGGTTTTGCATTGCTTCAAGAAGTGGTGGCTTATGCCGAAACATCTATGTCAAGGCGTAAATTCTTATTGCATTATTTTGGAGAAGAATTTGATAATGAAACTGGTGATGGCGGTGATATGGATGACAATATGCGCAATCCAAAAGTACAGGTTGAAGCCAAAGACCAAGTTGTAAAACTGATAGAAGTAATTCGAGATACCAAGCACATATACAAATCGAAAGAAATTGTATATACGCTTATGGGAAAAATAAATGCGATGATTAAGGCGCATAAAACTGATGCTCAAAAACTTTTTGGCTGCGGAAAAGCATTCGATGAACGTTATTGGATGGCGGTACTAAGACTAGCTTTAGTAGATGGGCTTTTATCAAAAGATATAGAAACCTACGGTATTATTAAAGTTACAGATAAAGGATTGGATTTTATAAAAAATCCACAATCATTTATGATGTCCGAAGACCACGAATATAGCGAAACCGAAGACGAAGCAATTGTTTCAGCATCAAAAGTGTCAGGAACTGCCGATGAAGCTTTGATGTCTATGTTGCGTGATTTGCGTAAAAAAGTAGCTAAAAAATTAGGAGTTCCTCCGTTTGTAGTGTTCCAAGATCCATCGCTCGAGGATATGGCGCTTAAATATCCTATTACTTTAGACGAATTAAGCAATGTTCACGGAGTAGGAGAAGGGAAAGCTAAGAAATACGGAAAAGACTTTATAGAACTCATTTCTCGTTATGTAGAAGATAACGAAGTGATGCGTCCAGACGATTTGGTTGTCAAATCTACTGGAGCAAATTCAGTAAATAAACTGTACATTATCCAGAATATTGACAGAAAATTATCGCTTAAAGATATTGCCAAAGCAAAAGGTTTGGATATGAATACTTTGCTCAAAGAAATGGAGCAAATTGTAAATTCTGGAACCAAACTAAACATAAAATATTGGATTGATGAAATGCTAGACGACGACCAGCAAGAAGAAATTCATGATTATTTTATGGAATCCGAATCTGATGATATAGAAGATGCACTCAAAGAATTTGACGGAGATTATGATATTAATGAATTGCGATTAATGCGAATAAAGTTTATTAGCGAAGTTGCAAATT
>NZ_JBDTQE010000016.1:0-41590 GCF_039932285.1 Flavobacterium sp. | reverse complement strand
AAAAAATAAGATAAAATATGAAAACAAGTATAATAAAATCAATCTTCGCTTTTGCACTTCTAACGGCTTTTACAGGTTGTACGGAAAGTGACAATGGCTATGATTCAATAAGTAAAGAAGTTACTACTTATGAACTTACAACAACAAAAACGGTAGCAGACTTATATGCACTTGTGAATGCAATTGCTGGGCCAAAACTATATGCAGAGTATGCTGGTACAGGTGATGATGTCATTGAAGCTTATGTAACTTCAAATGATGCAGGTGGTAATTTTTACAAATCACTTTCCTTTCAAGATGTTCAAACTGGTGGTCCAGCACCGCTAGGTTTCAGCGTATCAGTAAATCAGTCTATGCTTTTCGAAAGAGGCTTTTTTGCTGGAAGAAAAGTATACATCAAACTAAAAGGATTGGCTATTGGTAAGATTTTTGGCACACTAGTAATTGGTCATATTGATCCTACAAATTCTTCTAGAATGAGTGGAATTGAAGGATTGGAAATGGCAGATTTCTTATTCCCTTCTGCTACTATTGTAGATGAAAGTACTTTAGTAAGGCATATGAGTTTAGCTGTTGCTGCTACTGATATTGTTCAAAATACACTAATAGAAATTGACAATGTACAATTTGCTGATAACTCGTTAACAAGAACTTATTTTGATTTAGATTCTGGTGGTGTAGCTACAAATCAAGATATCGTAGACGCAACTAGTTTTGGTAGATCTCGTTATTGCAGAATCAGTAAGTTTGCACCATTCTCTACAGGTAAAATTCCAACAGGAAGAGGAACTATTAGAGGTGTAATGACAAAGTACAACAGTGATTATCAGTTCTTAGTAAGAACTGAGTCTGATTTCAAACTAACAAATCCTAGAACTTATAACTTTGTTAGCACATTGAATGAAAATTTCACTAGCTATACCGCAAGTGGTTCTTACAACATATTTAGTACCCCAACAGCATTTCCAAATTATTTGAATTTTGCAACTGTAGGTGATAAAAAATGGTTTGTAAAGACAGCTGGTATTTTAGAAATGTCTGCGTTTAATGGTACACTAGAAGCTACTAAAGCTTATTTTATTGTACCTGTTGACATGACAGCTGCTAATTCAATCAAGTTTGACCTTAAATCAACTTTCTTTCTTAATTCATTAGGGTTTAAATTATACAGAACTACAGATTACGTGCCTGGAATGAAATTATCTGATGCTACATTAACAGATATTTCAACCGCTTGTAACCAAGCTTTTCCAACAGCTAATGCTACTTTAACAGGGGTTACTTACAACATTCCTGCTGCAGTAACTGGTAATGGGTATTTCGTATTCGAATATGTAGGCACAAATATTGCTACTGGTCCTGCTGTAACAACTACTATTGATATAGACAATATAATTGTAAACTAATTACTTACAATTTAAATTAGAAAAGAGCTGCAATTGCAGCTCTTTTTTTTTGTGTAAAATATTTTAAGATTAAGTCTAAACCTGTAGAGAAGTAAAAAAAATTGAGAAAAAATATTGATTCTTTTTAGTTACACTAAAAATACAAAAAAAGGTTGTTCTTTACGAACAACCTTTCCATAACTGGAGTGCTACAAAATTACAATGCCGCTTTTCGAGTGGTAATAGCCTCGGTAAAAGTGTCAATCTCTGTGAGCTCTAAAGTAACTTTTGTTAAGTCTAGTTCTTTTTCTAAAAGAGCAACCACGCCATAACTTTCTTTTCGATTTTCTAGTAAAAACTTTTTGTACTCTAGTCTTACTTTTTTCTTAATAGCATCTTCCCTACTATTCCCTGCAGGTAGGGTTGCAATAATAGTTTCGGTAGCTACGATTTCAGTAAGCACAGATTGTAATTCGGCATCAATCTCGATCGAGGCAGTGCTGTAATTGTTTGTCAATCTTTCTTCAGAAAGTTTTTTAAAATTTAGGTCTGCTTTTTCCTTTGCAGCCCAAGCTAATAATAAATCACAATCGGCTATCGTTGTGATTTTGTTAATTGAATACGACATAAAAAAGTATTTTAAAAATTAATATATTACTATAAACGTGGTCCTTTTCTGAGTTATTACACCTTAGTAAAAATTTAGGATTTTATTTACTTTTTTTTAAGAGTACTCACATAATCCAACTGACTTTTAAGGCTTTCCAGTCTTAATAGTTCTTTGGCTTGGTTGGCTAAACTGTTTTTCTCCATTCCAGTTAAGGCTTGTGCAAGCAACACATTGGCGAGTTCTGTTTTATTTTTTTCTAAATATTGTGCGAGCGAATAAAGTTGTAAGCTTTGGTTGTATTTTTTTTGAATCTTATCTAGTGCTCGTTGCGCTTTAATTTGTTTGTATTCCAACTCTCTAACTTGATATTTAACCATTTCTTGTAATTTGGTTTGTTGTTCTTTTAGAATTTGCTTTTCTTCCTTCGACACTTTTTGCTTTTGTTCGAAGAATACGATAATTTCTGAAAGTTTGGTTAAAGTCGCTGTTGGCAAATCGCGTTTTCCTGTTTCATACATGGCTAGTTGACTTAGCGTTATTTTTAGATAATATGCCATCATTTCCTGTGAGAGGCCTAGTTGGTCTCGAAGCAGCTGTGTTGTTTTCATTTTGTGATAATTTTTATAAAAATAATTATTTTATCACAGGCTTGTGATAATTTTATAAAAAAATATTATTTTATCACAAAAATAAAAATTTGAAAAATGTTTGTTTTAATTAATTTCTCAAACAGAATGACATATCCTCTTATTTGCTATATATAAATTGTTTTACTGTAGTTAAAATAATACTTTTGCAAAAAATTACAAATCCTATAGTGTTAAAAAATATAGCGCTTCAGGTATTTATTTTTAACACCATTCAGAAAAATCAACATTCAAAAATATGAAACAAAAACTATTCTCTTTATTCTTAATATTTTTCATCGCAATTATTGGCAATGCCCAAGACATACTTTGGGAAAAATCATACGGGGGCAAACATGCCGAATTTCTATTTGATGCCATACCTACACCCGATTACGGATTCATTTTAGCAGGTAGTTCTATTTCTAACAAAAACGGAAATAAATCGGACGACAACAAAGGGGATTTGGATTATTGGGTTTGGAAAATGGATGAAAAAGGCGATTTGGATTGGCAAAAAAGCTTTGGCGGTTCAGGAGTCGATTTGTTGCAAAGCATTAAACTCACAAAAGATGCAGGATTCATTTTAGCAGGAACATCGACCTCCAACAAATCAGAATACAAGAATGAGGATAGCAAAGGTGATTCTGATTTTTGGATTATTAAACTCGATGCCAAAGGAGGCGAACAATGGCAAAAAACCATTGGCGGTTCTGGACAAGAAAAACTACAAAGCATTTCAAGAACAAAAGATGGCGGGTATATTATAGGCGGTTCGTCGAGTTCTGATAAAACAGAAAAAGACGAAAAAGGAGCGGAAGACAAATTTGGAAAAACCGAAGACAGTCGTGGTAACCTTGATTATTGGGTTGTCAAACTAAAAGAAAATGGCACAATCGAATGGCAAAAAACCATAGGTGGTGCTTATATAGATGAACTAAAAAGCATCGAACAAACAACCGATGGTGGCTATATTCTAGGAGGTTACTCAAACTCACCCGTTTCTGGAGACAAAATAGATGCGAACATTGGAATAGGTGATTATTGGATTGTAAAACTAAACAAAGAAGGCTTAATCGAATGGCAAAAGACCGTGGGTGGAGACCAAGATGATAATTTGTTTGCCTTGACACAAACCAAAGACGGTGGTTATATAGCAGGCGGAAATTCCAACTCAGGAGCAACCAACTCAAAAACCAAAAGCAATGCAAGTGGAACTGATTTTTGGGTGGTTAAGTTTGACAATATTGGAACTATTCTTTGGCAACAAACTTATAATTATGGCAAAACAGATGTGCTAACGTCTATTATAGAAAATGAGGACGGAACTTATTTAGTGGCTGGTTATGCAAAAAGTGAGCAAGATGAAACTTTAAAAAACCCTAAAAAATCTGACAAAAAAGGGATAAACGATTATATCGCTTTAAAAATAAATGCCATTGGAGAAGAAATCTGGACACAAATTGTAGGTAGTAAAGGAGAAGACGTTTTGCAAAGGTTATTAGAAACCAGAGATGGTGGCTATTTGCTAGCAGGAACCTCTAAAGGAGAAGTATCTCGAGATAAAAATAGTACCAATGGCGGCAGTGATTTTTGGGTCGTAAAACTAAAAGACAAAATCAAACCAGAAAAGACAAAAGTAACTATCGAAGCTTTGCCTAATCCAGCCATCACGTTTACCAATGTAATTGTAAATTATGATTATACCGATGGTGATGCTACCATGTATGACCTAAACGGGAGGCTCATCAAACAAACTAAAATACACGGCGAACATACCATTCCTATGGATTTAAGCAATTTGCCAACAGGGATATACATTATAGATATTAGAACCAATAACGGACAGGAAGGTATTAAAGTGATTAAACAATAATTATAAAATAATGAAAATTCAAAAAAAAATAAATATAAAATTCCTTTTGATTCTCCTATTCATATTGCATTTCCCGAAGGCAAATGCACAACAACAAGATCAGTATAATTTGAACACTTCTTCATATACGTTATCCTCTCCTGAGGTAAGTAATTTTGAAAAGTATAGCTTGAATCAGATTAATCAATACACAGGAAAGGTTGGAACTTCGATTCCAGTTTATACAATAAAAACAGGGAATATTGTGTATCCTATAAACTTGGTTTATAATTCTAGCGGTATAAAAGTAGATCAGCTTGCCTCAGATGTTGGGTTGGGTTGGAATCTAACAATGAGTGTTGTCACAAAGACAATCAATGGCAGACCTGGTGATGGTTCGGGATATACAAACCATAGCGAAGTTAATTATGGGGATCCAGACCCTGCTAATGTTTATGACTTTGCACCTGACACTTATCACTTTTATTGTAATGGGTTTTCGACGGATTTTTTCTTCAGTGATGTTAACACTCCTGTCGAATTGAATCCTCAAGGCACAAAAATTGAATTTGGAGCTAATTCATCTCTTGTAATAACAACCAATCAAGGTATAAAATATACTTTTTCAGATTATGATACGGGTCGTATAGAGAGTAATGATCAGATAGGTTCGACAACAAATATTGCACCAATAAATATATCTGCTTGGCACATTACCAAGATTGAGGATTTAAAAACGGGAAAGAAAATTGATTTTGTGTATGACACTACCTCTTCTAATGCCTACCAAACTGTGAATTCTCAAACAACACTTAATTACTCTGTAGCTCAAAGATCTTATTTTTATTATTCAGGCAGTTATATTGATAATTATGATGAACGTAGTTTTGGATTTAGCGTTAAAACAGATGTACAAAAAAAGAGATTGGTTAAAATACTGTTTGATGAAGGGGAATTAGATTTCAATTATAACAATATTGGAATTGCGGGTCAAACGACTATAGTTAGAAATGATGTTTATAATGCAGATTGTGTGACTCAAATTTATCTAAAAGATAAAAACGCTGCAAATGTAAAATCATATGAATTTACGTATGATTATTTTACTTCTACAAGTGATGGGACTGAATTTAATCCTGATATGATACCTTATACTTTGAGTACTTATCGTTATAAGAGATTAAAACTGTTGAAGTTTGGTGAAATTGGAAAACCAAAGTATAAGTTTACCTATGATGAATTGGTTAATTTTCCTCCAATCAATTCTTTTTCTACAGATTTTTTAGGATATTACAATCATTCTGTAGATGGTACTATGGCTTTTTTAAGTGTAACTCAAAACCCGATTAGTCCTAAATTATATTATTATCCCAATAATTTTGAAAAATCATTATTGCCTTATCCGATTCCAGGAACAAGTCCAATAATAATTCCAGGTTATTTTAATAGAGAAGCCAATGAATACGCTAAAACCTGGAGCTTGAATAAAGTGGACTATCCAACAGGTGGCTCAACAGAATATGTATATGAATCCAATCATTTTGAAGAATTTGGACAGGACATAAAAGGGGGTGGTATCAGAATTGCACAACAGAAAATAAATGATGGATTTGGAAATACCAGGACTATAAACTATAGTTATCTGAAGGCTAATGGTGGTACTTCTGGGAAATTATCGTCTACTCCTTATTTTGGCTTTCCAAGTGAAAGCGGATCAGACATTGTAGTTAATTATCCTTCTGATGAAATAACTCCAGCTACAATTACCTCATCTGGAAGTTATGTAAATCCTGCCAATATTTATTGGGTTTTATTTGAAAAAAGCAATTTAAATGCAGATTTAAATTCGGGTACTTATGTAGGTTATTCTAGGGTTGTTGAATCTGAAACTGGCGCAGGCAGAAAAGAATTTACTTTTACTTCAAATGATTTGACAGGATATCAAAATAATATTTTTAGAATGCCTCCTCCAGGATTAGGACCTAATTATGGCAGATATTTTCCAGATGAATTTGTTAATGCTGGTCCTTTGTATGTAGATCCTGTAACGGGTGAAGAATCAATCCAAAGTTATCAGTTCAGTTACGAAAGAATAAACTTCATGATTGCAAACAGTGCTATTTCATCCGATGTGTTTACGGATAATTCATACAAGAGAGGAAAGCTATTGACAGAAAGTGTTTTTAATGAAACCAATGCACTGATTAAAAAAATTACAAGAAGCTATTCGGATAATATTATCAATACCTACACATTTCACGATAGTAAAGTAGAATACGTAAATGCTCCAATCGTTGTTGTTAGTGAAAACGGACACCATTCTGGTGGACATGCAATAGCTCAAGATTGTGCCTCACATTTTTGTGCGATTGCTTTCATGGTTGTAAGAAAAGACATCAAAGTTGCTCAGTTTTTACCCGTTAGTCAAACTGTTTCAAGTTATGATGCTAATGGAACCAATAATAATACAACCACAAGCTACTCTTATACTTCCAATGGTTTTCCAAGTTCGGTAGAGACTAGAGTAAACAATGGAGATATTAATAAAAAAAAGTATTACTATGCTCAGGATTCTCAAATGACTAGTGAGCCTTTTGTTACTGACTTAATTGCAAACAATAATATAGCAACTCCTTTAAAAACAGAAATATATAGAAACACTGAAAAACTTTCTGAGGAAAAAACGGTTTATGCTAAAGATGCTACTACAAATAATTTGCTACTCCCTAAATATAGCTATGCTAAAAAAGGGACTGACACTAACAGTGCATTAGAGAAAAAAATTACATGTGACTTCTATGATGACAAAGGTAATCTTATACAATATACCCAAGAAAATGGTGTACCTGTATCTCTTATTTGGGGTTATAATAAAACACAACTTCTTGCTAAAATTGAAAATGCTACTTATGCAAGTATTACCTCCAGCTTAATTACCTCCGCACAAGCAGTCTCGAACACAGGGACTGAAACAAATTTAATTACTGCATTGAATAGTATAAGAAATAGTGTGCCATTAGCTAACGCAATGGTAACTTCATATACTCACAAACCCTTAGTAGGTATAAGTACAGTAACAAGTAGCAGAGGCTATACTATTTACTATAATTATGATTCATTTGGAAGACTTATAAATGTAAAAGATGCAACCGGAAACATACTAAAAGAAAATCAATATAATTACAAACCACAATTATAAAGCAAGATGAAAAAAATATTTTATTTTTTATTTGTATTACCTTTTCTTGCTTTAGCACAAAGTACAGACCAGAATTATATAAAAACCACTTTTTATAAACAGGCTAATACTACCTCCGTAAGCAATCCAGCACCTAGCGTAGCGACAGTACAAATAACATACTTTGATGGTCTTGGTCGTCCTATACAAGGAATAGCAAACCAACAATCTCCTTTAGGAAAGGATATTATTAAACCTATTGTTTATAATGCTTTTGGGGTGATGTCAAAAAATTATTTACCATATGCATCATCAGGTTCTACAATGACTTATGATACGGCAGCTATTACAAATGTTACAAATTATCCTTTGTATAATGGGGAAACTCCTTATAGCGAAAAACAATATGAAGCCTCACCACTTAACAGACTTTTAAAAGAAGGTTCGGCAGGTAACGATTGGGATTTGCCAATTAGCGGATCCGATCCTGACCATACCACTAAAATAGATTATATAAATAACACAACAGCAGACCAAGTAAAATTATTTAAAGCAATTGCTACTTGGAGTGCCGCTAATGGGTTGTACAATATTACAATGGTAAATAGTTCAGGAACTACTTACTATGGCGCTAATGAATTGTACAAAACAGTAATTAAAAATGAAAATTGGACTGCTGGTAATAATGACACAACACAAGAATTTAAAGATAAAGATGGCAATGTGGTTCTAAAAAGAAATTTTGATAATGGGTCTGCACATGACACTTATTATGTGTATGATCAATTTGGAAATTTAATCTACATGATTCCGCCATTAGCGACCAATATAGCGACTCAATTAGACGGATTATGTTACCAATACAAATATGATTATCGCAATCGATTAGTAGAAAAAAAATTGCCAGGAAAACAATGGGAATTTATTGTATATGACAAACTAAATCGGGTGGTAGCTACAGGCCCAAGTTTTTCACCGTTCAATGACTTAATCGCCCCAAATAACGTAGGGTGGATTATTGCGAAATATGATGCTTTCAACCGTACTATTTATACAGGTTGGGCACAATCAACCACAGTTACGAGTGCTGGTCGAAAAATTTTACAAGATGCGCAAAATAATTTAACGACAACACTTAACGAAAACAAACTTACCACAGGAACTATTGATGGAATACCTGCTTATTATAGTAATCTTGTAGCACCAACGAGTTTTAAGTTGTTAATGGTAAATTACTATGATAATTATACTTTTCCTAATGTCCCAGTAATTCCAACTAGCGTTGAATCACAAACTACACTAACTACAACACAAGTAAAAGGCTTAGCCACAGGAAACTGGACACGAGTTTTAACTAAAAGTACAAATATTCTGGGTGACACAAATACAATTTTTTATGATGCTAAAGGAAGAGTCATAAGAGCATATAAAAAAAATCATTTAGGTGGTTATACACAAGTAGATAGTAATCTTGATTTTGCAGGAGTACCACAATATATGATAACGTATCACAAGAGACTTACAAGTGACACGGAATTAAAAACAACAGACACTTTTGTTTATTCACCACAAGGAAGACTGTCTACACATACTCATCAGATAGGCACTGGGGTAGTCGAATTGTTATCTAAAAACGATTATAACGAGATAGGACAGTTAATTACTAAAAGAGTTGGAGCCACTGATATAACTGGAGCTGCATGTCTGCAAAAAATAGATTACACTTACAACATAAGAGGCTGGCTAACGGGTATAAACGACATTGCAAATCTTACGATAGGAACAGCACCTCAAGATTTATTTGCCTTCAAAATAAATTACAATACGGTACAAAACGAAACAGGATATACAGGTACTGCTTTATATAACGGAAATATATCTGAAACTTACTGGAGAACAAAAAGTGATAATGTTTTACGAAAATACGGTTATAAGTATGACAATTTGCATCGATTAAAAAATGCTATTTATCAAAAACCAGAAGCTACAGTAGTAGTTCAAAACTCTTATAACGAAAACTTAAAGTATGATAAAAACGGGAATATAATTGCGTTGCAACGAAATGGAAATGGAGATGGAATATCTCCTGCTATAGAAATAGATAATTTAGAGTACGTATATGACACAAACTCTAACAATTTACTAAAAGTGGCAGATGCACCTACTACAAATACCAGCGGATTTAAAGACGGATCAAATACTGATGATGATTACAAATATGATGGTAATGGCAATTTGATTTTAGACCAAAACAAAGGCATTACCGCTATTATTTACAATCATATAAATTTGCCTACTAAAATAACATTTGGTGCAACAGGTAATATTGTATATATTTATAATGCATTGGGGAGCAAAGTACAAAAGGTAGTAACACAAGGAGCAACAGTTACAACTACCGATTATCTAACAGGATACCAATACAAAAACAATGTCCTACAATTTTTCCCAACAAGTGAAGGCTATGTAGCAAAAAACGGAGCGTTATACAGTTATGTGTACCAGTATAAAGACCATTTAGGAAATGCAAGGTTAAGCTATACTAAAAACACTACTACCGGGGTATTAGATATTATTGAAGAATCCCATTTTTATCCATTTGGACTGAAACATTCGGGGTATAATAATGGCGGCATTTTAACTAATAGTAATGCTGATGCACAGAAATATAAGTTTCAAGAACAAGAACGTCAAGAAGAAATGGGGTTAAACCTAGATAACTTTAAATACAGAAATTACGACTATGCTATTGGACGTTTTTTAAATGTTGACCCTTTAAGTGAAAAATACAATTGGCAATCAAACTATAGTTTTTGCTCTAATCAAGTAATACACTCACGAGAGTTAGAAGGCTTAGAAGCAGAAAATGATTACAACGATGGAGATGATCATGACTGGAATGCTGGTTTGGTTGGGATTGATGAGAATAATCATGGTGTAGGTTTTGGGGGTGTAATGACTACAGACCCTAATGATATGTTTCCAAAAGAAGGGGAACTTCATGAAATCTTAGTTACAAACAGAATTGAAAAAGGAACGCAAGAAAGACCCGACAACGATAGTGATGGTTATGATAGAATTGCTGATATAGCACTCGATTTTACCCCTGTTTTAGGTGGGCTTAAAGATATTTATCAGGGTTATCAGAATGGTAATTATTGGCAAATGGGATTAGGCGCACTTATTGTTACAATAGATGTTGCTACTTTAGGAACAGATGAGTTACTTATTGGTGCAGGGAAAACTATAGGTAAAGAGTTATTAGAACATAGTGCAGAAGCACTAGTTGCTAAAGGACTTGGATCAACAGGTAGAACAGAAGCAAAAAGTTTAGCTGAACAATTAGCAATGAAAGAAATTATGAGTAATCCTCATTTAGGTGAGTCTGTAATCAAAGGAATGAATGATTCAAGATGGCTAGGATGGGATAAAATGCAATACATTCATGAAGGATTAGACGGGGTTAATATTAATATTCATTATGTAGGGGAATTTGAAAATGGAATATTAAAATCCGTTGATGATTTTAAATTTAAGTTCTAATAATATTAAAAAAACTATGAAAGAAATTCAGAATATAATTGAACTAAGAACAAATTCAGAAAATAAAATACTTTGGTTTAAAACAAAGTATTTAGTTCAAATTAATTTTACATTCAATATTATTGTTTTTTCAGATGGTTTTAGTGGGAATTCGCACTTTTGTGTTACAAGAGACCAATTAGAACAACTAAATAATCAATTAGACAACATGCATTCAAACTTATCCGGCTCAACTATGCTTAAAGATAATGATTCAGATTCATTTATTAAATTTACTATCGCATCAAATGGAAATTTAAAAATTCAAGGACAACTTGGAGGTTCACATGAGGATCATCTTATAAAATTCAAATTTTTAACTGATCAAACTTGCTTACCTCCACTTATTCGAGATTTTAAGATATTACTCTTGAATAAAGACGAATAAAATACTTTGCTAGTGCGAACGTCTCGCCACAAGTGTTCGAAACCTTAAAATTACTAATTTTAAAGGAAAATAATAATTATCAAAAATTAAAAAAGAGCTGCAATTACAGCTCTTTTTTGCATAAAATATTTTCATCAAATTACTAAAAACTTTAATACATTTGACTAAAGCCTAAGCCGCAATAGATAGAATATGAATATAGACGACCAAATAGCTAAAATATCCAGTTTTCAGCATCTAGAACTAGTAGCCAATCAGATTGTTGAAGGTTTTATTTCAGGAATGCACAAAAGTCCATTTCATGGGTTTTCGGCCGAATTTGCCGAACATAAAGTCTATAATGCTGGAGAAAGCACAAAACATATAGATTGGAAATTATTTGCAAAAACCGATCGTTTGTACACTAAAAAATATGAAGAAGAAACCAATCTTCGCTGCCACTTAATCGTCGACAATTCATCGTCAATGCATTTCCCGAAACTAAAAGAAAACCAGTCTTTTTATGAAAACAAAATTGGCTTTTCGGTATTGGCTTCGGCAGTTTTAATGAATTTATTAAAAAAACAACGTGACGCTGTTGGGTTGAGTATATTTTCTGACACCTACGAGTATTATGCCCCAGAAAAAGGAAGCGAGCGCCATCATAGAATGTTACTTAATAGGCTAGAAAATACTTTGATTACTTCAAAAGAATCAAAAAAAACAGACACGATTACTTTCTTACATCAAATAGCCGAAAAGATGCACCGCCGTTCCATGATTGTCCTATTTACAGATATGTTTCAGTCTGAAGACAACGAACGTTTATTTAAAGCCTTGCAACACTTAAAGCACAACAAACATAAAGTTGTTTTGTTTCATGTTATAGATAAAAAAACAGAATTAAATTTAGAGTATGACAATGCACCACGCAAATTTATAGATTTAGAAACAGGAGATGAAGTGAACCTTTTTGCTGAAAATATAAAAACAGACTATGAAAAAGCGGTAAAAACTTATTTTGATAAAGTAGCAAATACTTGTGCATTATACAAAATTAAATATGTTCCTGTCTCTGTTGACGAATCTTTCGAAAAAATAATAACGACCTATCTAGTTGAAAAACAAAAATTTGGATAATATCTGAAATAAAAAAACAAAAATATTTTAAAAAAAGCTTGCGAAAGATAAAAAACATTGTATCTTTGCAACCGCAATTAAGCAGAGGTTTGGTAGTTCAGTTGGTTAGAATACGTGCCTGTCACGCACGGGGTCGCGGGTTCGAGTCCCGTCCAGACCGCTAAAATTGGGAAAGGTTTCTAGAAATAGAAACCTTTTTTGCCCGATAAAGGTTTTTAAGATTAGTTGTGTTGTTTACGCTACGACTTTGTAACTCGTAGCAGGTTTAGTAGTTAGACCAATGAAAAGCTTTCCACTTTTGTGGATGGCTTTTTTGATTTTAGCCAAATAGCTTTTCTGAATTTTTAAAAACTACATAAAGGAAAGTTCCTAGAAACAATATACAAACAATAAATTTCATAAAAGCAGAAGCTAAAAAACCCAACAAAGACCCTGTTGCAGCCTTCAAAGCTCGTTTTTTATCCTGAGAATTATATATTATCTCCCCTACAAAGGCTCCAGCAAAAGCACCAACTACAAAGCCAAAAGGAATTGGAATAAATAAAAACCCCATGATTAACCCAATGTTTGTTCCCCAAACACCATAAGAACTTCCACCAAATTTTCTTGTTCCCTTTGCAGGAATAACATAATCTAAAACAGTTATTGTGATTGTTATAAAAAAAGCAATTCCTAAAACCCAATAATTATCAGGAACAGCATCGGTCATATATAATAATAACAAACCCAACCAACCAATACTTGGCCCCGGAAGAACAGGCAAAAAACTACCAAAAACTCCAACAATCGTACAAATAAAACCTATGATTAATAATAGTGTATCCATAAAATAGAATTTAGTATTTTTGTAACTAAAAATAAACATTTAGACCTAAATATTTCATTCAAAATTAATAAATGAAAAAAACAATATTCTTTTTTCTAATTATCTTATTACAAGGCTGTCAGTATTTTGAAAAAAAAGTGCCTAAAAAAGATGAATTACTCAATAAAGAGTTAAAAAAAATTAATTGGTTAGAAGTCGATGAGTTCCCTAGCACTCTACATTGCGACTCAATTGATGATAAAATAACCAGAAAACAATGCTTTTTCGATTTTATGACACAAAATATTAGAGAAAAATTAATTACAGATTCAATTAAAATACTTTTTCCTAAATTAGACACAATTCCCGTAAAAGTTACAGTTTTTGCAAATGCTTCCTTAAGTTTTGAGCCTAATTTGTTAAAATACAACTCAGATTACGACACAGAAAAAGTAGATAGCATCATACAATCAAAATTATCCTATTTCCCTTCTGTAGAACCTGCAATAAAAAGAGGAATAAAAGTTAAATCTCAATTTATTTTACCAATAGTTTTAAAATAAAAGATTGAAAAAAATTTGATTCACCACTTTTATAAAAAATGGTTCAAATAGCTTCATACTTCATTCTCTCATTGCTAGATTTTGAAACAAATCAATTATATTTGCACCTATATATTACAATTATCAAATTACAATGAAACATACAAGAGTTAAAGACTTACTAAATAGTACAAAAACACTTCAAGAAGTAAATGCAAAAGGTTGGGTAAGAACTTTTAGAAACAATCAGTTTATTGCGTTAAATGATGGCTCGACGATTCATAATATTCAGTGTGTGGTCGATTTCGAAAACACACCGGAAGAAACCCTAAAAAGAATAACAACTGGAGCGGCAATTTCTGTTACTGGAGCTTTGGTAGAAAGTCAAGGCGCTGGTCAACAATATGAAATACAAGTTTCTAAATTAGAAATTTTGGGGGATTCTGATGCGGAGAAGTTTCCGATACAACCAAAGAACAAACCAAGTTTAGATTTCTTGCGTGAAAATGCACATTTGCGTCCACGAACTAATCTTTTTGGCGCCATTATGAGAGTTCGTTCAGTGCTTTCGTATGCTGTTCATAGCTATTTTCAAGAAAAAGGTTTTGTATATGTAAACACACCGATTATCACCGGTTCAGATGCCGAAGGTGCTGGAGAAATGTTTAAAGTGACTGCTTTGCCTTTCGACAATACACCAAGAACTGAAGACGGAAAAGTAAATTATAAAGAAGATTTCTTTGGAAAAGAAACCAACCTAACGGTTTCAGGACAATTAGAAGGAGAGACTTTTGCCATGGCTTTGGGTCAAATTTATACTTTTGGACCAACATTTAGAGCCGAAAATTCGAATACTTCTCGTCACTTGGCTGAGTTTTGGATGATCGAACCAGAAGTTGCTTTCAATGATTTGAATGACAACATGGACTTGGCCGAAGATTTTATCCAGTATGTGATTAAATATACGATGGATAAATGTCCAGATGATTTAAAATTCTTAGAAACTCGTCTAACGGAAGAAGAAAAATCGAAACCTCAAGCAGAACGTAGCGAAATGGCTTTGTTAGAAAAACTAAATTTTGTTTTAGAAAACAATTTCAAACGTGTTTCATACACCGAAGCAATCGATATTTTAAGAGATTGCGCACCAAATAAAAAGAAAAAATTCAATTATATCATTAACGAATGGGGCGCTGATTTACAAAGCGAACACGAACGTTATTTGGTTGAGAAACACTTCAAATGTCCTGTAATTTTATTTGATTATCCAGCAAATATAAAAGCATTTTATATGCGTTTGAACGAAGATGGGAAAACAGTTCGCGCCATGGATATTCTTTTCCCAGGAATTGGAGAAATCGTAGGCGGATCGCAAAGAGAAGAACGTTTTGATGTTTTAGTCGAAAAAATGAAAGCCTTAGGGATCGACGAAGAAGAATTATGGTGGTATTTAGATACTCGCCGTTTTGGAAGTGCTGTTCACTCAGGTTTCGGACTTGGTTTCGAAAGATTGGTATTATTTGTAACAGGAATGACAAACATTCGTGACGTAATTCCTTTTCCTAGAACACCTATGAATGCAGAATTTTAATAAAAAGTTAATTTGTGGATTTGGTTATTTGTGGATTTGATTCCAAATAACCAAATAACCGAATAACCAAACAAACTAATATGCTAAAGCAGTTTCTAAATTTCAAATTATCTCAAAAATTATCTCCACAACAAATCCAGTTGATGAAGTTAATTCAGCTGCCTACACAAGCTTTTGAAGCTCGTTTATTAGAAGAAATGAACGAAAACCCAGCGCTTGAAGGTGGAGATGATAACCAAGAAGAAATTTACGAAAAAGATGAGTTTGATAACAATGACGAATATGATGATTATGACGATAATGAAAGCATCGATTCTGGCGACATAAACATAGATGAATATTTAAGCAACGACGAAACACCAGATTACAAGACCCAAGCCAATAATTATAGTGATGATGATGAAGATCGTGAATCACCACTTTCTGCTCCAGTTAGTTTTCATCAAGATTTAATCAATCAGTTAAATACTTTTATCTTAACTGATGATCAGCGTGATATTGCCGAATTTCTTGTAGGAAGCATCGATGATATGGGTTATATTAGGCGTACAATACAAGATATTGTCGACGATATGGCGTTTACACAAGGTATTTATACCGATGAAAAAACGGTCGAAAAAATATTACATATTGTTCACGAATTAGAACCCTCAGGTGTTGGCGCAAGAGATTTGCAAGAATGTTTGTTGTTGCAATTAAAGCACAAAACACCTACTGAATCCGTTGCGTTAGCTATGAATATTATTCAGGATCAGTTTGAAGCTTTTACTAAAAAGCACTACGACAAATTGATCTTAAAATTCTCGGTTTCTAGAGAACAACTCAAAAACGGAATCGATGAAATTGAAAAATTAAATCCGAAACCAGGTGGAGCCTATACAGGAAGCAACAAAATGACTGAACACGTAGTTCCTGATTTTGCTATAAAAATTATTGATGACGAACTAGAGTTGACCTTAAACGGAAGAAATGCGCCAGAACTTCATGTTTCGAAAGATTATCAAGACATGATGAAAACCTACAAAGATTCTAAAGACAAATCGAACGCTCAGAAAGATGCGGTTCAGTTTATCAAACAAAAATTAGATTCAGCAAAATGGTTCATAGATGCTATAAAACAGCGTCAGGAAACATTATATGTTACGATGAATGCTATCATGCATTTTCAACAAGAGTATTTTTTAGATGGTGATGAAGCTAATCTAAAACCAATGATTCTTAAGGATATTGCGGACATGATTGGTTTAGATATTTCGACTGTTTCACGTGTTGCAAATAGCAAATATGTAGATACACCTTACGGAACAAAACTAATTAAAGAGTTTTTCTCTGAAGCCATGACTAATGATCAGGGCGAAGAAGTTTCGACTATAGAGATTAAAAACATTCTTCAAACGGTCATTGCAGAAGAAGACAAAAGTAAACCTTTGCCAGATGACCAACTTGCTGAAATATTAAAAGAAAAAGGTTATCCCATTGCGAGAAGAACCATTGCAAAATACCGTGAACAATTAGATATTCCTGTGGCTAGAATGAGAAAGAAAATGTAGGCTACTGAGTTTTAAAAATCTCTCTAAACTGGTATAATATTCTTTCTAACAAGCGTAAATCTTCGGTGATAATTTCGGCAGAACCTTTCATCTCTTGCTGAAATGGAATTTGTTTTCTGTAAGATGTTTGCAAACCTTTTGGTAAAATCACATCTATTAATAAATTGCCATCTTTGTCTGGAATAAGTGATATGTTTTTCACTTCACCTTTTAGAACACCAAATTCTCTATCAGGAAAATTTGCCAAACGAATATTTACTTGTTGCCCGATTTTTATCTTCCCCGAATTTAATGCTGGTGCTTTCACTTTTCCTACAAATCCTTTTTGAGTACTTGGAATAATTGAAAAAACATTATCGCCTGAGGTTATAGTTTGATTTTCAGTCCAAACTTGCAAAAAGGTAACTTCCCCAGCAATAGAAGATTTTAAAGTATAATTTAATTCCCAGTCTTTTATCGCTTTTTTTAGTTGGTAGAATGATTGTGTTACACTTCTGTCTAAATTTACGGCTTCTTTAGTTCCAGAAATTTGTGTTCCTTTTGTAGCCCTTGAATTGTCTATTAATGAAGATCGCAATTGTGAAATCGAACTCAATAAATTTTTATAATTTTTTTCTGCTTGTAGGTAATTCAATTTTTTGCTTTCAAATTCTTGATCTGAAATAACTCCTTTACTATTTAGCGTTGTGTAACGTGTAATTTCATTTTTTTGCAATTTCAGCTCTTGCTCATTAATTTCTTTTTGCTGCAACAACAAACTTAACCTTTCTTTAATTTGAGTAGATTCTGATTTTTGGGCATTATTTTCCACTTGAAAAGGTTGCAAATTGGTATTCAAACCATCGGCAATATAATCTTTTTGAAAAATAGCATAAGCACTTTCTACTTCACCTAACTGTAAGTTTTGCAGTTTATTAAATGGAAATGTCTTTTTAGTGCCATCTATATTTGTTTTATCAACAATACTTTTTAGTAATAACACATCTTTATAATTTGCCGCATTTTCTATGATAGCAAGAGGTGTATTTTGTCTAATTAACGATCTGTCTTTTACTAAAATAGCTTCTATCCTACCCGAAGTTTTAGCTACTAATTTCTCAGGCGGAATATTAGTCGTAATTACAATCTCTGTTTTTACAACATCTGGATATTTTAAGAACCATGAAGTAAAAAACAGCATGATAATTATTCCAAATATCAAAACCGTTCCCCAACGAATCATCCAGTGTGGAACGCGGGTTAATATATCTTGAACTTCTTCACTACGTAATTCGAAAGTATTTTTATTCTCTGACATCTTATTTTTTAAATTCTAATTTCCTAATTGCAACTGATTTCTAACCAACTCGTAATAGCTACCTTTCAATTTTACTAACTCATTATGATTACCTATTTCGATAATTTTTCCTTTGTCGAGCACCACAATTTGATCTGCATTTATAACAGTACTCAATCGATGTGCAATAACAATTACGGTTTTATTTTTAAAGAAAATATTTAATTTCTCCATTATTTCTTTTTCATTATTAGCGTCTAAGGCAGAAGTAGCTTCATCAAAAAATAGCATTTCTGGGTTTTTATAAACCGCTCTAGCAATTAATAACCTTTGTTTTTGTCCAGTACTCATTCCCACACCTTCAGAACCTATTTTTGTATTATAACCCAAAGGCAAACCAGAAACATATTCTTTTATATTGGCTACATCGGCAGCATAAACCAGTCGTTCTTTGTTAATAATATCTACGCCAATAGCAATATTATTTGCAATGGTGTCATTGAAAATAAATCCTTCTTGCATTACCGCACCAATATTAGCTCGCCATGTTTTTTGTGCAATATTGGATAATTGGGTGTTGCCAATATTTATTTGACCATTATAAGGTTCATAAAATTTCAATAACAACTTCATTAATGTTGTTTTTCCACTTCCGCTTGTCCCTACTATTGCAGTAATTTTATTAGGTGGAATAGTCAAATTTAAACCTTCTAAAACAGGAATATCAGAGCCTAAATACCTAAAGGATAAATCTTTTACCTCGATAGCTACATCTTTAGGAAAATCATGCGTTTGATGTGATTCTTGTTGTATTTCATCTTCTTTTTCATGAATTTCAGACAAACGAGCTAAAGATATTTTAGCATCTTGTACTTCACGAACAAAACTAATTAGTTGCGAAATAGGTCCATCTAAACTTCCTACAATAGAGCTTATCGCCATCATCATTCCTAAAGTAATTTGACCATCTATAACCAATTTAGCCGAAAGAAAAATGATGAATATATTTTTTAATTGATTGATAACAGAAGAACCTATTGTTTGTGTTTGTTCTAATACCAATCCTTTTATTGAAACTCGGAACAATCTGGCTTGCACATATTCCCAACCCCAACGCTTTTGTTTTTCGGCATTGTGAAGTTTTATTTCTTGCATTCCGTTTATTAGTTCCATGACTTTACTTTGCTCTTGGGAAACTTCCGAAAAACGCTTATAATCTAGTTCTTCTCTTCGTTTAAGAAACAACATTATCCATCCAAAATATAGAATACTACCTGCAAAAAAAACTAAAAATATTTGCAAGTTATAGTAAGCCAAAACACCACCCATAATAAACATGTTGATTACCGAAAACAATACGTTTAATGAAGATGTCGTTAAGATTCTTTCAATACGATGGTGATCATTGATACGTTGCATGATGTCTCCAGTCATTCGGACATCAAAAAATGATATAGGTAAATTCATTAATTTGATAAAAAAATCAGAAATTAATGAAATATTAATTCTTGTAGAAAGGTGAAGCATAATCCAGCTTCGAATGAGTTCTAATCCTGTTTTGCCTGCAAACAAAAATAGTTGTGCAAAAAGAATCATGTAGATGAAATTGATGTTTTGATTTTGGATTCCAACATCAACAATACTTTGGGTAAGAAAGGGAAAAATAAGTTGTAATAAACTGCTAGCTAATAAACCAATGCTCAACTGTACTATAAATGATTTATAAGGCAAAACATATTGTGCAAGCATTCTAAAACCTAATCCTTTTTTCTCTTCCTTATCAAATTCCGATTGATAAAAAACAGGTGTTGGTTCAAGAAGTAATGCAATTCCTTCTTGTGTGTAATTATCGGCGTTATTACCAATCCAGAATTTTATAAAATCTTTTTGGTTATATTCTATCAGACCATAGCCTGGATCTGAAACGCAATATTTTTCTTTTTTTATATTATGCAATACTACATAATGATCTTTGTTCCAGTGCAAAATACAAGGCAACGGCGCTTCATCTAGTCGTTCTAAGTTAAGTTTTACACCTAACGTTCTAAAACCAATTTTCTCGGCTGCATCACTTAAAAACAATAGGTTACTACCTTCTCTAGTAGTCTCACTAAAATCTCTAAGATTCTGAATATTAAGGGTTTTACCATAATATTTAGCAATCATTTTTAAGCAAGTAGGACCACAATCTTTATTATCAGCTTGTATATAATTAGGAAATTTCTTCAAGTGGGTGTATTTTTTGTTTCAAAAATAGTTTAAAAAAACTCTCTAAAAAATAATTTTTAGAGAGTTCAATTCAATTAAGGAATTTATTATTGACCCAAACAATCTTGATCCCATTTAGAACAATATCTAGTTATAGGATTCCAAGTTAAACAACAAGCAGGAGCTTTTCCCCCAACTATAGTTTTTTGCTCATTTTTACTCAATTTTTGAGCACCTTCTAATTTTAGAATGTTTTTTAACATGATTTAAAGTTTTATAAATTGATTGTTATCTCAATCATTTTAAGACATTTGAGATTTATGTCTACTCTTGCAAGAATGCTTTTATATTTTTTTATAATTGAGCAAAAATAGTTTCTTGTTGTTGTTCTGCTTGTACAGAAAAATCATTTAAGAAATATTTTAAATCGCTTATCTCGTATTCAATTGGAAATAATTTATGGTTGATTATTTTTACTGGAGTATAATTAAACTCATTTTCGTAACACCAATTGTATTGCTTTAGTATTTGATGGTTTACTAACATTCCTATATTGTCAACTTTCCATTTGTCTAGCCATTTTTCTAAAGTCATTCTTTTGATGTGCCAATCGAAGATTGCAGTTTCCATCATTTCGGGAGTGTTACTGTTTATAGAAAGTAAACTCTCTACCACAATTTTGTATGGATTATCGCTGTTTTCAGGGTTAATATTGAATAACACATTCAAAAATAGTTTGTCTGGAAATTTTTTTGTCAAATTATATGCCTCTTCAAAAGTTTTATGGCAATGCCCACAACTAGGACTTAGTATTACTGTTAGTTGAGCTTCAGCCTGTTTATTCCCAAAACATAAACCTTCCATTTTATCTAGACCTTTTATTTGTGGTATTTCTTTTTGCAAAAAAGAAAAAATACGAAAGCTTCTCTTAAACTTTTTTAACTCAATAATATCGCTTTCTACTTTTATTTTCGTCTCAAAAACTGGTTTTATAAACAACCATAGTGACGCAAGAAAAAAGAATAAAAATAAAGTTATAAAAAACTGACTTGCAGTAATAATAAATGGTGTGGTTAAGAAACTATAAACCAAACTTTGCAATACAACTATTGCAGATACTGCCAAGCATAACAAACACCATTTTTTTAATTTAAATTTTTGCAACCCGATAGAATATATAATAAAAGGAACAGATAATGAACTAAAAAATCCAATCACCATACTCGAATTACTGGGTTGAATTAAGATCGATAAGACGCTAACTACAAAAAAAACCAATGGCAAATCTGAAAAACTAACCCATTTGTTTATTTTGCTTTGCTTCGATTTTATGACCGTATCACAAGAAGTATTAGGATTTATATTGCAAAATTTGGACACAACTTCGTTTTTAATCCCAAAACTTTCTTGCACTATAAACACGCTAACTATAAATCCTAAAATTGATGTTGTTAATAATATAAAACTATTTACAGTATAAATATTAAAGTAGAATGACAAGAATATCATTATCAACAAGGGGAATGAAAACCACAATACCTTTGCGTTAACCTGTGATTTTATATCATTTTTTATTTGATTTGGCTCGACAACAACCACAACTTCGTTCCAATAGGTTAAAAACGTATCAAAAGACAAAACTTGTTTTCCTGTAGAAGTTTCGATTGTAATGTTTTGAACTGTTTTTTGAACCAATACTACCTCTTCCTTATATATCGCTAAAAATACGTCTGGTAATTCTACAAATTGCTCTTTAGGTATTTTAATAGCAATATTTTCTATAGACAACATGTCTAATGAATCTGTAATAGCAAACACACTTGGATAGTTTGGGTGTGATAAAAACAACTCTTCAAAAGCTGCTTTCTGAGTAGAAAATTGATTTAAATCTAAATACTTATTTACTATCCTAATCATATTCTTGTTTTTTGATTTCTAAAGAGGTGCTCTAAAAATGATATTTATAATTTTTTATAATGTTCAATTTTTTTGATCTTTATTAAGTTATGAAATCATCTTAAATTCTTTCATATCTTTTCATGTGCACTTAATCAGACTTTAGAATATATGTAAATACGGTTTTATTTAACCTATATTTCTTACAAAATTTTATTTGACAATTATATAAATAACCACGTCAATAACACTACGGTTTTACCGTACATTTTGTTAAATTTTAGTTTTATTATTTTGAAGTTTTATTAAAAAATATTCCTTAAATCACATATAAAACTTAAAAAATTTCGTTCGATAGATTTTATAATTTATATATTTACCATCATTGAATTTAAACAACCTATTAAATTTTTTGTTAATGTAATCAGCATGGAAAGTCTTTTAATAGTAGATAAATATTTAAGTTTAGATCTAAAAGAATGAAAAAAATTATTCCTTTTCCTTTTTAGGCATTATAAAATTTAAAAAAATGAAAATCAGATTACTTTTTATGCTTTTTATAATACCTACAACAACAATTTTTTGTCAAAATGTTAGAGACAAATTCATTAGGGATTCAATTGTTTCATATGTAACTACTTTTTCAAATGATCCAAACGAAACCAAGTTTGAAAAATTAAAGAAAAGTATTGAAAAATTAGAAAAGGATTACAATACCTACGAGCCTGATTTTAGATACCATTTGCTATTACAAAATGCCTATAACTTAAACAAAATAGATTTTTTCAAAGATCAATTAACTATTCTGGTTGAAAAGTATGGATTTGATGTGGCGTATATGACTGAAAAAGAAAGTTATTACAACAATATTATGAAAGGACTCTTTCGACTTGGTTTAAGGAAATGTATTTAGAAAAGCATTTTATATGGCTCAGAAATAACTTTGAAAAACAAATTGATTTAAGAAAATTGAACAATTTACATGAAAAAGATCAGTTAATTAATTCGTATTCTTTATCACTCAACATAAGAGCTAAGCACGATTCTATTCAAAAGAAAAAGGACAGAGAATTAAAATCAGAATTTTCAATGAATAATGCTTCTGATTTGTATGTGATTACCCGAAAACACAATGCATTGCCAACAGGAAAGTCGTTTGCAATTATTCAGAACCCATATAGTATTATAGAAAATCATAATTTACAGTTAGAAAATAATTATGATAGATATTACACACTTTTTTTTGAGTATTATAAAAAGGCCTATCTATCAAATCAAATTGATTACACTATTTTTTCAGACATTGATTTCAATTCTTATCTGCATCATAGAAATCAAAAATTTGGCTTGATTTCAAAAAAGGAAATACAAAACAGTTATTTAACCCCCGAAGACAAAAAATGCCCTGAATTCATACCTATACAAGATGTTGAGTTTTCAAAAAAAATAAAAAAGAAATTTGGATGGTACTAATAATAAGTGATAAAAATGATTTGTCAACTCATGGAATAATTGATTGATTGCGATTTTTTAAAATTTCATTTTTAAAAATTTGAATTTACAAAAAGATTAAATTTAATTATTTTTCAAATCATTCTTTAATTATAAATTTTTTTTTTTTTAACCGTATTCATATGAAGCACAAGACTTAAAATAATAATAAATTTACTTCAACTCCTTAATAGCGCTTTTTTCTATCCAACCTTGTTTTAGGTCTAAAAGTTGTATTTTTTTATAATTATTTAAGCTTTCTAAGACAAAAACTTTGGTTCCAGCATGCAAGACAAAAGCGTCTTGCGCGGTTGATTTTGGTTCGCTTTTTACTGATGTAATAGTTGCAAAAACAATAGCTGGTCTGTCATTATTACTTTGATTTTTTTCAAAAAAACCTGCAAAAACACTTAGAATGACAAACAACAATACAAATAGCATAGCAGTAAAGAAAATCCTTTTTAGCATAGTTGTATTCGAAAAATAATACCCTACAAAACACACTAAAAATAACACCGAAAAAACAATGGCTATCCAAGCCCAAGTGTCATAATGATAACTTGAGGTAAAATCTCTTATTATTTTTGCGAATCCTACTTTAGGGACTTCTATCACTTCATCAATAGTCATCTTTTGAGCAAAAGAGAGATTATTTTGAATTTCAGAATCATTAGGATTTAGCAACAAGGCTTTTTCGAAATTATAAATGGCTGGCGCTACTTTGTTTAACTTATAAAAACAATTTCCTAAGTTAAAATACAATTCAGCCGATTGCTTTCCTGACTTTTCAACGCTTCCATAAACAGTTATTGCTTCTTGATAATTCCCTTTTTGGTACAAACTATTCCCTTTATCGAAAGCAGTTTGTGCCCAAAATGTTTGGCTGATGAGAAGGAATATATAAAGTAAATTTTTCATTTTTATTAATTATGCATTATCAATTGTAAATTATCAATTATTAGATTTGTTTTTCTAAAATTGATATTATTTCAACGGCTTTATTATAATCTTGCTGAATTGTTACGCTTGTTGATGGCGCATATCTTGCCAATTCGCAATTTTCTGTCAAAGCTATAAAACTACTTACCGATTCTGGGTTGGCATTTTTAGACAACAAGATTTCAGTTATTTTATCTTTGCTCATTTCCGAAGTTTCAATGTGCAATTTTGCTTTCAAGAAGTTGTGCATGGCTTTTTCTAAAGCAATGTAAAACGGTTCTTTGTTCGAAAGTTGATTTTTGGCTTCCGATAAATATTTCTTTGCTAATTTGTTAGATAATTTAATTCTGTTTCCAACAATATCGCCATCTATCGCTTCTTTTTTCTTACGAATTACCATGATAATTGGAATTAATAAAAAAGGTAATAACAACAATCCGTAAAACAATCCCGATCCTAAAAAGTCTGTGTTTTTAATATCAGACAAAACTGTTTTTAACTTTATATATCCGAAAGTCGCGTTCGAAGCCACTTTTGTTTTATTTGAATCATTACTTGCTACAGCATTGTTATTTGCGGCTGTTGGTCCATCAAGAACTTCGATATTTATTTCCTTAGAAGTAATTGTTTTATAGGTTTTAGACACTAAATCGAAATACGAAAAAGTAAGTGGCTGAATAGGATAATTGCCTTTGTATTGCGGAATTATAGTGTATAAATCTGATATACTTCCTACCATTCCTGAAAGTGGTGTTGTTACATTTTCTTTATGCACAGGATCGTACATTTCTAAAGAACTTGGCACAATAGGTTTTGGTAAAGTGAATAATTTTAGATTTCCTTTTCCAGAAACGACTACATTCAAATCGAGAGATTCTCCGTTTTTTAATTTGGTTTTCGAAGGTGTAACTTTAAAATCAAAACTTCCAACAGCTCCTGTAAATCCTTCTGGTTTTCCTGATTCTGGCAATGGTTTTACATTGATAACTTTGGCGCCAGCCGATATTTTTTTATTTGATGTAGTCATGATTGGTCGTCCAAAAAAGTCTACTTCATTCGATGGCACTTCAACCTCAACATCTAATGTTAGTGGTTCAATTTCTAATTTCCCAGATTTTTGTGGATAAAGAACTGTTTTTCTAAGAACAGCATATCGATAATCTTCACCTTTAAATTTTCCTTGCTGAATTTGAAGTTGTTTCACATCGATATTCTGACTCCAGAAATTATTATATTTTGGATTATCCTTCACTTGCCAACCGCCAACTGCCGATCTGTTGCTTACATATATTTTGTAAACTACTGTAATTGGTTCGTTTAAATATGGATTGGGATTAGAAATTTCTGCGACCAATTGCACACCACTTTTCCCAGCATAAGCTTGTGGTTGCTGTTGCTGCTGTTGTTGATAATATTGATCATAAGGATCTCTTTCTTCGGCAACTGCATTTCCTACAGTAACTTTAATAGGATTGGTTTTATAAACTTGTCCGTTTATTTCGATAGAAGCCTGCTTGATTACAAAAGTTCCTTTTTTTGTAGGTGATAAATAAAAGGAATATGTTTTTTCGAATGATTTCCGACCATTAACCCAAAGATAACTTGTTGATTGGTTTGGTCCACCCACAATTTTAAAACCTTCAAACGCTGGTGCACTAAAATTATCTCCATCATCATTCATCACAAAATCGATGCGTAGGCGTTCGTTGATACCCAATGAATTTTTGCTTACTTGCGCTACGAATTGCACTTGGGCAAAAATCCCTTGACAGGTTAATAATAATATAAATAGGAATTTCTTCATTTTTTATTTAATCGTTTTAACAGATTTCGGGTCAAATCTACCAATCTTTATCGGTTTCGATAGGTTTGCCTTTTACTTTTTTTCCGTTTACTTTTTCTTGTGTTTTCTTTTCTTCGTTATTTACAGCATCCAACAAATTTTTCATTCTTTCTTGATTTGCACCACCTTGTTGTGGTTTTGGCTGCTCATTTTGTTTGTCGTCTTTAGGCTTTCCTTTCTCATCTTTCTTATCATCGCCATCTTTAGGCTTGTCTTTTTTGTCGTCTTTTGGTTCGTCCTTTTTGTCTTTATCCTTATCTTTTTTATCATCCTTTTTCTTGTCGTCTTTTTTAGGAGGATTGTCTTTTAGCATCTTTTTGGCTAAAGCATAATTATACCTTGTTTGCTCGTCTTTCGGATTATTTCTAAGTGCATTTTTATATGCTTCTACAGCTTTCGAATAATCTTTTTCTTTCATAAAAACATTACCAATATTATGAAAAGCACTAAATTTTTGTTGCTTTCCTTTTGCATTTTCTATCGCTTTTGAATAAGCGTATTTTGCTTCAGTTGGTTGGTTTTGTTTATAAATAGCGTTACCTAAATTATAAGAAGCCGCAGCTCTTTTTTCATTATTTGCTTTAGAAATTCTGTAATTGGACTCTGCAACAGCATACTCTTTTTTTACATAATTTTCATTAGCTTGTGGCAAATCGAAATCTTTTTTCTGTGAATATATTGATACAGAAAAAAATGTCATCAATATTAAAATAATATGTTTCATATTAATTTTTCTTTTTCTCGTTAAATAAATTCAATTTTTGCACCCATTTTGTTTTTCTTTCTAATAAAAAAACATCTAACAGTAATAAGAAAAACCCGATTCCTAAAAACCATTGAAATTGCGCTTGAAAACTAGCTACTTCTGTAGCATCAAATTCTGTTTTCTGAATGTTATTGAGTGATTTTTTGATAAAATTTACTGCTTCTTTAGTATTATTTCCATTTATATAACCTCCTTTTGCTGCTTTTGCAATAGCTTCTAATGCTTCTGGGCGCAATTTAGTAACAACAACTTCTCCAGTACTTTTGTCGCGATGAAAACTTTCAATCACACCATTTTTCTTATTAGGAATTGGTCCGCCAGCTGTTGTTCCGACGCCAATAGTTATGATTTTCATACCTATTTTTTTGGCTTCTGCGGCTGCACTTTCTGCTGCTTCCGAATGGTCTTCACCATCGGTAAGCATAATCATTAGTTTACTAGTGTTTGGACTTCCTTCAAAATATTTTCCTGAAAGTTTTATAGCTTCATCAAGGTTACTTCCTTGAGATGAAATCATATCTGGAGTCATGCTTTGCAAGAACATTTTGGCAACATTATAGTCGGTTGTAATGGGCAAAACTGGAAATGCGCTTCCTGCATAAGCTATAATTCCTATACGGTCGCTTCCTAAATTATTGATGATTTGTGAAACGACTTGCTTGCTTTTTTCTAATCGGTTTGGTGCAATGTCTTCGCAAAGCATACTTTTAGAAACATCGATTGCAAAAACAATATCTATTCCTTCTCGTTTTACTTTTTCTACTTTAGTTCCAATTTTTGGATTAACTAATCCTAAAATAAGCATGGCTATTCCTAATAAAATAACTCCAAACTTCAACGCTGGTTTGAAATTTGATTTCTCTGGACTTAACTTTTTTACTAATTCTAAATCGCCAAATTCTTTTTGTTTTTTTCTTTTCCAGAATTCAACGTAAAGAAAAAGTACTGCAAGTATTGGCAGCAAGAATAATAAGTATAAATATTTTGATTCGTCTAATTCCATTTTTCTTATATAAAACTTCTAAAAATAGTGTTTCGTAATATGATTTCTATTAATAATAATAAACCCGCAAGCCAAACTAGTGGTCTGTATTTTTCATCATAATTAACAAATTTTAAATCTTCGATTTCCGTTTTTTCTAATTTATTTATTTCGTTATAAATACTTTCTAAACTAGAATTGCTTTGTGCTCTAAAATATTTACCCGCTGTTTTTTTGGCAATATCTTTCATGAGTTGCTCATCTATTTCTACAGGCAACATTTTATATAAAAAACCTCCGTTTGGCGCAATAGCATAAGGAAAAGGAGCGTTCCCGTTTGTTCCGATTCCAATTGTATATACTTTAATACCAAATTCTTTAGCAAACTCTGCCGCCGTAACTGGCTCAATAAATCCTGCATTATTCACACCATCAGTCATTAATATAATCACTTTACTTTTTGCTTTACTGTCTTTTAAACGATTTACAGCGGTTGCCAATCCCATTCCGATACCTGTCCCATCTTGTAAAACATTATCATATTTGATTGTGTTTATAGCATCTAAAACAACGGCTTTGTCACTAGTAACAGGCGTTTTTGTATAAGCTTCGGCGGTGTAAACCACTACTCCTATTCTATCATTTGGGCGGGCTTCAACAAAATTAGCTGCCACTTCTTTTAGCGCTTCCATTCGGTTTGGCTTAAAATCTTTGGCAAGCATACTGCTCGAAAGATCTATTGCCATAACAATATCGATACCATTTGTAGTATTTCTTTTGTTACTCACATCGACGGTTCTTGGTCTTGCCATGGCAACAATTAATGCGCTTAAAGCCAATAATCGAATGGCAAATAATAGTGGTTTTAGTTTTGGTAAAACCGATTGTGATGCTTTAAAACCTTGTAATGAACTTATTTTTAAGGTTGGTTTCTCTTCTTTTCGTTTAAATAAATACCAACCCATAGCAAATGGAAGTAGTAAAAACAACCAAAAAAATTCTGGATTTAAAAAAGTGATATTGCTCATACTAATTTGTGATTTGTAATTCGACAGAATTTAACATTCGCTCCGATATTTTTTCTGCATTTTCGTCACCTTCTTTGTGTGCAATCATGATTTGTTGCAATCCTCCGGATTGGCTAAATAAGAGGATTTCGTAATACATTTTGTGTTTATTATTACTAAATGTTCCGTAACCTTTTATTCCTTTAATCCCTTTATCGGTAGTAAATTCCTCTTGTTTTATAATAATGTTTTGACAGCCTTGAGATTCTAATGTTTGAATCGTTCCGTTCAGAGATTGTGTTAAATCTATTTTTGTGTCTTTTTTAAATTGAATGGTTGAAACAATAATATTAAACTCTCCAACTAAACTTCCGTAACCGAACATTTGCATGTCTTTTATGAGTGCCATGGCATCCTTTGGAATCGCTTTTTTAGTATCTAAACGGGTTAATACTTTTGGGGTTTCTATCATTACCGATGGATTTCCGTAATCACTTTTTATCCAATTACCTTCTAATAATTCGGTGGTAGAATATCCTGAAAATCCGTTTATTACATAGTCTAAACCTTTGGTTGTAATTGTATAAGCTATCAGAAAAGTAACTACTCCAACTAAAATACCAGCAAAAGTCATTTTTTTCTTTCTTTGCTCTTTTTTAAGTTTAATTTCTTGTTGCTGTAATTCCCATTTTTTACTGTTTTCATCAACTACAACTGGAATAGATTTATCAAGAATTACAATTGTTTTTTCGATTCTTTCTCTATCATCGGCAATTTCGAAATCGAGTGGTTTTACTTTGGCAAATTTTACTAAATCGGCTTGTTTCAATATTTTTTCTAAACCTAGAAGTGTTTCCTTAGAAAGTTTCATCTTTTTCTTGACCGATGCTGCTCTAAGAGCGAGGATAAGTTCTGAAGTGGTGCTTTCTTTCGCAGGGATTTCAATTGCTTCTTCTATATAATCACGAGCAATATCGGTTAGTTCCGAGTAATATTCTTTTATTTCGCCTTTGGCGAGCAATTCTTTTTTCTCTAACAATTGTAATAAACTAGTTGCTTTTTCGATAGGAGAATTATATACGATTGCTTTTTCAGCTACTTTTCGGTATTTTTTCCAAAGGAAATAGCCTAAAAATCCTAAACCTAAAAACAATACAAATCCTAAAAGGTATTTCCACCAATTGCCCATTGGTTTTTCTACTAAAATAATAGGTTTGATGTCGTACATTTTTTGTTTTAATGTATCGACTTTTATATTAAAAACTTCCACTTTTATACTATCTGAAAAAACTGGAACTCTGTCTATTAAAACTGGAATTCTAGGAATTACATATTTCCCAGAATCAAATTGTGTTAAACCATATTTTTTAATTAACTCGAATTTATCACTGTCTTTGATAGTGTCAATTGGATACGATTCGATAACTTCTAAACTTCCAAAATTTTTTGCTTTTGGAAATATAACTTTTGAAGTTGGTTTTACTTTCGCCGTGAGTGTTAATGTAAATTGTGCACCAATCTTATTTTTAGTAGTATCGATAGATGTTTCGACTTTTTGGGCAAAAAGCGAAGTCGAAATAAGTAATAATATGTATAGTTTTAATTTCATTTGATTGAAGATTGAAGATTAACGATTTTTGATTTCAGATTTTTTGATTCTAGTAAATTGAAACCTTTATTGTTTACTTCTGCTTTATTTTTACTGTTTAAGAATTTGTTTTTGCTGTTTTAATACTTGAAACAAAAATTGAAATTAATTCGTTGGCTTCAAATTTTGCGATTATAATTAGATCTATATTTGATGCTAGCATTGCTTTTTCGATGATTTTCAAACAAACAAATGTTTCTCTTAATTCTTTTAAACAAATTCCCATTTTATGAATAAAGTCTTTTTTACTTTCCGCACTTTGTGCTTCACCATAATTTAATGCTGGTGATGTTCCAGAACGGATAATTTGTCCTGACAAATGATTTCCAGTATAACTTTTTTCTAAATTATTAGCTACTTTAATTATCAATACCGAAAAATCAATCAATCTGTCTTCTAAAACTTGTTTATTCATGTCTTTTAAATCTGAAATCAAAAATCGGTAATCTACATTCTTAAATCCTTATCTCGATTTAAAATAGCCTAATAATTTAGTAACATAACTTTCGTCGACTCTTGTGCTTACCGTTCCAGAACCGCATTTTGAGAATATGTCTTTAAAATAACTTACTTTTTCGTTATAATACTTTTCATATTCAAAACGTACATTTTTAGAATTGGTGTTTATCCATTGTGTTTCACCTGTTTCGGCGTCTTGCATGGCAACCAACCCTATGTTTGTCATTTTTTCTTCACGAACATCATATACACGAACACCCGTGATATCGTGCTTTTTTCCAGCTATTTTTAATGTTTTTTCGTAATCATCATCTGTAATAAAATCGGAAATCATAAAAACTATGGCTTTCTTTTTTTGTGTTCCAGACAAGAATTTTAATGCTTGCGAAATGTCTGTTTTATTGCTCTTAGGCTTAAACTCTATTAGTTCACGGATGATTCTGAGCACATGTGATTTTCCTTTTTTAGGCGGAATATACAACTCGATTTCATCGGTAAATAAAATTAAACCTATTTTGTCGTTATTTTGAGTCGCCGAAAAAGCCATTGTTGCTGCAATTTCAGTTACTATTTCACTTTTGAGTTGGTTTTTCGTTCCAAAGCTTTCTGAACCAGAAATATCGACCATAAGCATCATCGTGAGTTCTCGTTCTTCTTCAAAAACCTTTACATGTGCTTCGTTATATCTTGCCGTCACATTCCAATCGATGGCACGAATATCATCACCGTATTGATATTGTCTCACTTCTGAAAAAGTCATTCCGCGTCCTTTGAAAGACGTATGGTATTCGCCCGAAAAGATATGATCGCTCAATCTTCGGGTTTTAATTTCTATTTTTCGGACTTTTTTTAAGAGTTCTTTTGTATCCATTTTTAATTTGTTTAAAGTTTAAAAGTTTAAAGTTCCAAGGTTTTATAAACAATTTGAAACGTTAAACATTAAACAAACTTTACGGTACTTCTATTTCGTTTACGATTTTATTGATAATATCGACTGAAGTCACATTTTCTGCTTCCGCTTCATAAGTGATTCCAATTCTGTGACGTAAAACATCATGAACAACGGCGCGAACATCTTCTGGAATTACATAACCACGACGTTTGATAAAAGCATAGCATTTTGCTGCATTAGCTAAATTGATACTTCCACGAGGTGATGCTCCAAAACCAATAAGTGGTTTTAAGCTTTCTAATTTATATTTTTCTGGATAACGTGTGGCAAAAATAATATCGAGAATATATTTTTCGATTTTTTCGTCCATATAAACTTCACGAACTGCTTCTTGAGCACGAATAATTTGCTCGACTGAAACCACTGGGTTTACTTTTTGAAAACCACCATTTAGATTTTGACGAATTACCATTCGCTCATCTTCCATTTTTGGATAATCGATAACGGTTTTAAGCATAAAACGATCGACTTGTGCTTCTGGTAAAGGATAAGTTCCTTCTTGTTCGATTGGATTTTGTGTTGCAAGTACTAAAAATGGTCTTTCTAATTTGAAAGTGGTGTCGCCAATGGTTACTTGTTTTTCTTGCATGGCTTCCAAAAGTGCTGATTGAACTTTGGCTGGCGCACGGTTTATCTCATCTGCAAGGACGAAATTAGCGAAGATTGGTCCTTTTTTTATAGAAAATTCATTCGCTTTAATATTGTAAATCATCGTTCCAACAACATCGGCAGGCAATAAGTCTGGAGTAAACTGAATACGACTAAAAGATCCTTGAATAGCTTGTGATAATGTATTTATGGCTAAAGTTTTTGCTAAACCAGGAACCCCTTCAAGCAAAATATGTCCTTGTCCCAAAAGTCCAATCAGCAAACGCTCGATCATGTGCTTTTGTCCAACAATTACTTTGTTCATTTCCATGGTGAGAAGATCTATAAAAGCACTTTCTCTTTCAATTTTTTCATTAATCGCTCTAATGTCTAAAGTCGTTGTATTTTCTTCCATTTTTATTTTTTTAAAGCCGTGAATTTAACGTGTATTTTATTGTAGTGCAAATTGAATTTTTTTTTAGAAGTAAGATGTTAAAAAATGGTTAAAAATTCTTTTAAACCTACTATTTTAAGGATGATTTATGATAGTATTTGCCTATTTTTAAGATTTCAAATTTAAAACTACTAAAAATGAACTTTTCTAGAATAATTTCAGGAACAATGACTTGGGGAATTTGGGGCAAGAATTATAAGACAGATCAAATGATTGAGTTAATAAATTGCTGTCTAGAAAACAACATTACAACTTTTGATCATGCTGATATTTACGGTGGTTATACAACCGAAAATGGTTTTGGAAAAGCTTTTGGCGAAAGCCAAATAAAGCGAGAAAAAATTCAATTAATATCTAAATGTGGTATTGAACATACTGAAGGAAGAGATAATAAAATCAAGCATTATAATTACTCCGCTGCTTACATTATTCGGTCGGTCGAAAATTCACTAAAAAATTTACAAACTGATTATCTTGATACACTTTTATTGCATAGACCAAGTCCTTTAATGCAAGCTGATGAAATTGCCGAAGCGATTGAAAAACTAAAAAAGGAAGGAAAAATTAAATCTTTTGGTGTTTCTAACTTTTCTCCTATTCAAACGGAACTAATAAACCAGAGAACAAAAATTGAATTTAACCAAATTCAGTTTTCGGCAACACATTTGGAACCTATGCTAGACGGAAGTTTAGATTATATGCAATTGCATGCTATTACACCAATGTCATGGAATCCGTTGGGAACTATTTTTAAAGAGAAGAATGAAAAAATGATACGTTTACATATACTTTTAGACCAATTGGAAATTAAATATAATGTAACTAAAGATGTGTTACTTTTATCATGGATTATGCAACACCCTGCTGGTATATTACCCGTTATTGGCACAACAAATCTAGATAGAATTAAAAACAGTGGTGAATCTATTTCTACAAAATTAGAACTAGAAGATTGGTTTGCTATTTGGACCGAAAGCGTTGGTCATAAAGTGCCTTAAATTTTTAAAAAAATGATAAACAAACGACTTCTTATTAAGAATTTACTAGCTCACAACGATGAGTGCAGTTTTTATGACAAGAAGCGTCAGTTAAATCTCCATTCTCGCGAGGGAAAAGCGAAGTTTTTGAAACATATTTGTGCTTTATCCAACTCGAATCCTACAAACAATTCTTACATTGTTGTTGGGGTTGAAGATTCTGATAATGAGATTGTTGGTGATGATTTTTTTGATGACAGTAGAATTCAGAACTTGGTAAATGCTTTTTTAGAAAATCCTCCAAAAATTCAGTACGAAAATGTGCCTTTTCCCAATCTCCCAAAAGATAAAGTTATAGGATTAGTAACCATAAAACCCAATAATAAAGTATCCTTTTTTAAGAAAGGAATTCATACGATTGTTGCCAATTCGACTTTCAAACGTGTGGGAAGCAATACTATTCCTACTGAAGAAAAAATTCCTTTTTCTAAACAAAATACAGAAGCTGTAATTAGTATCGAAAATAATTCGCGAAATAGTATTGGTTATACGCTAGAAGGCGTTCTAGACTTTATAAACATTCGACATAAAGATATGTTTAATGATTATAAAGTTTTTAAAGAATTATTTGTAGTTTGCTGGTCAGGAAATAAGAAAAAAGTAAAAAATGAAACCTATTTTTCTCGGGTTGATATCGAGTTAATAAATGAGCAGGTAAAACTTTTTTATTCGGCACAAGATGAAGTTTCGATAGAATATAATGATAATTATTTTGCAATTACCGAATATATTTCTCTTGGTTTGAACGACAAAACGAGTTATTATCCGCTAGAAAAAGTAACCATTACCTTTTTTGACAATGGTTATTATAAGATAGAAAACAAAATGCTATTTGAACCGCCAGAATTCAACAAGAAAATGTTATATCATATTTATAACACAAATTTGTCGTTGATTTCAAAAATGGAAAAAGGCATTTTATTGATTGAAAAGGAAATTAAAGACCTTGAAAAATTGCCTTATACATTCATGATTTGTTATCTTAATGGATTTGATGAGGCGAAACAAAAACTAATAGATGCCAAACATTTATTAAAACCGTATTCTCAAGTTTATCTGAGTTTTAAAGAAGCCTTAAGAGTTTTAAGAAAAATGAAATATAATGGTAATGGTCTTGATACTAATTATAATCATAGTCATTAAAATTATCTAAAAAATAATCTAAGTCATATATACTTCTTATTGTATGATATAGCATAAGAAACCAAAGAACAAGAATTCCAAAAAGATTAAAAATAATTGAAACACCTATTTTTTTATCATTTATAAGATAATAACCTTCTTTAAAAGACAATGAAATATTTTCAAAACCCGGTTGCTTTATAAGATTAAGCAAATAACCAATTGATATAACCGCATTTAGAACTAACATCACAAATACAGCAAGAGCAAATGTTGTAATAAACAAACTATATCTAGTTTGTTTATCTAAATTTTGTAAGTTTTTTATCATAGCTAAAAAATTTAATAAGAATTGTCTATTCCTTTAGAAAAAAGATTCTAAATAGAATAGACAATCTTGAGGTTAAAAAGATATTGGGGCTATCTATCTATATATAATTCAAATTTATTTGTTTTTAGCGAATGTGATTTACGGTTTTCCCGTATATCTTGTTAAAATTTTGAATTGAAAGGTGGCACAAGTAATAAAAGACAATTTTAAACTAAGCCTAACGTTTTAGCCTCCCTAATTATATCTTCATCATTCCCCCCATTTTTAATACCAAAATAATCACGTATTTGAACTTTCCTTTTTTCAATAGCGCTTAAGGATAAATTTAGATGATTGGGAAGGTTCTTAGTTTTTATACCTTGTGATAACAAGGAAATGATTTGTCGATTTTGTTGGTCTAAAACACTTGATTTAGAGAGTATTTCTTTTAGATTCTGGCTTACTGTTATACTATGATAAATCTCGCCCATCATTATTTTGTCAAAGGCAGATAACAATTCATCAGCACTAAAATCACTTTTTATCAATAATCCGTTGGGTTCGACTTTTCTAATCAAATCATATAGTAAAATTGCTTCTGTATGTGAGGTTAACATCACTATTTTAGAATCTGGCAAGTGACTCTTTACTAGCATGGCTAGATCTTGTCCTGACATAATATTCATTTGTTCATAGGGAGGCAAGCTAAAATCTAAAAAAACTAAATCAAAATAAATTTTACTAGATTTACTTTCATTTGTAATTATTTTATAAGCACTTTCGCAACTATGAGCTGCAGTAGTTTCAATTTCTAATCCTAAATTATTATATGACAAAATAATTTTATACCCTTCAATCATTGACGGGTGATCATCGACCATTAGGATTTTTAATTTATTTTGCATGTGTTTATTAACTTTTTAATGGAAATTATATAGGAATAACCAAGTTCATTTGCGTTCCTTTTCCTTTATTTGATTTAATATCTAAAATCCCGTTAATCATTTTGGTTCTAGACTGAATATTTTTTAGTCCAATTCCTTGTTTTACTTTTTTTATATTAAAACCAATTCCATTATCGCTTATTTTAACATGAATGCTATTTTCATGTTTACTTATCTCAGCAATAACAATGTTTGCTTTTGCATATTTTCGAATATTTTGCAGTGTTTCTTGAAATATTCTATATAAATGCATTTTAGTTGATGATTCTATTGTTTCCCAGCTTATCGCATCATCAATTTCTATTTGACCATTCACTTGTGAAGTAGTTTTTAGATCATCAAACAAAGCAGTTATAATTGTCTTAAAACTATCTTTTCCTGCAAAAATATCTTTATTTAAATCATGCGATATTTCTCTTATTTCTTTTTCAATATTTTGAATTTCTGCAATATGCAAAAGACATTTTTTTATTGTTTCCTCATCTGTTTTTTTATTTAGAACAAACAAATTTAACCTTGTACTGGTTAGTTTACTCATTATTCCGTCGTGCAATTCTTGTGCAATACGCTTTTTTTCATTTTGTCTTCCTTCATCAATTCGGCTTTGTTGATCTAACATTAGCTGATAAATCTCCTCATTTGCTTTCCGTTGCTGTTGTTCAAACTGCAATTCTTTATTTTTAGAATGCTGTAATTTTGCAAAATATAATAGCGCAATAATTAATATAAAAAACAAGCTAAAACCAAGAATTACCCATCTTTGATAAGAAATTTTATCTTTTTCGACTTCAATATTTTTCTTCTGATTTAAAATCTCATCTGTTTCAAACTCAATTCTTGCAAATTTATTGCGTGTGGTTCGTTCATTATTTTGAAGACTATCTGTTAGCTTTATAAATCGATTATTGTAATATGAATCATTTTTAGGATCAATTTTAGCGAGTAGTTCCAGTGCTTTTAGTTCGTCTTCAAAAATTTTGTTATTATGAGCTATCATTTTCGCTTGTGCGCTAAATAATAAAGCTTTTGCAGTATCTTGATTTGCAAAATAATATTCTGAAAGATTAATTTTGCTAGAAACTATTCCTGGAATATTATTTAGGGAATCTCTTATTTTTAATGCTTTATATAATAACAAAAAATCTGATTTGTCATCTAATTTAAATTTAGAATAGCCTAAATTATTAATTAAATTAGCAAATAATAATGGCTCTGTATTACGGAAATCGGAAATGCCTAATGCTCTTTTAAAATAAAAAACTGCTTTTCTATGATCATTTTCTTTCTGACAAACCCTTCCTAAATAATTATATGTCTGTGCTTTGAGTGATAAATATTGTGGATCATTTTTTAACTGACTTGTAACATCGTCCGCTTTATTATAATAAATTAAAGATTGCTTTGTATTATTACTCCCTTCAAGTGCATTTCCTAGTGCAATGTAACATTCATATAACAATCTAAAATCTTTTTTATTTTTTAAGGTTTTTAATATATTCACTACGGCTATTTCGCAGCCCGAAAAATCTTTTTCATAAAACAAAATATTAGCTTTATAAAGCCTAAGTCTATCTATATCTTCATTATTATTTATATGTAAATACATTTTTTCAGCTTTACTATAATAATAATAAGCACTGTCATTAATGAATTTACCATAATGATAATCTCCAATATATTGCAAAGCTTTTGCCATACTAAGAGAATCTCTGCTTTCTTGAGATAAAGCATAAATTTTCCTAGATGTTTTTAGGTATTTTTCACTTTCGTTAAGATTATAATGCCTCCCAGCTAGCTTAAAATAGTAACGTCTGGTCAATGAATCATTTGTTTTGTTACTTAAAACAAACAAAACTTGATCTGCATATTTGTCCCTTTGTATCTTATCTATTTTATAACTATAGGATCTAGACAATAAAGTATCAATATTATCCTCATTTAAGTTTAATAGCTGGTTACTTTCTTTCTGATTACAACTAAATATAAAGAAAGAAAACAGAATTATAAAAAATATTTTTTTCAAATTAAATTTCAATATTAATAAATAAAATCAAATTTAGCCTTTTTAGAATTTACTATAAAGACTTATTATATTTATCTTTTATATTACATTGGTTTTGGCATCGGAATTGGCGGATCAATATCGGTAGTTACATTCAGGTTTACCTGATTATTATCTAGAACATCTTCTACATTACATGATACAAATGTTAGTAGTAAAGTAATAATTGCTAATGAATAAATGATTGTTTTCATGATTTCTATGGAATTTAATTAATAACTTAGTTGTTATGTTTTCTTTTATAAGAGAAAGTCGCTTTTTAGTTTTATAATTTTATTCAAAATTATAACCCTCCTAAAAATAAATTTTACGGTTTTCCCTCACATTTTGTTAAATTTTTTATTTAAATAAAATGATAGGCTGTAAAAAAAATTCTTAACCTTGAAGAAAAATCAAACCATGTAATCAACAAAAAACCAGAGTATTATATGTTTTTTAATGTCTAAAAAACCAATTTAGATTGTTTCGAATATTTAGCTTCTATATAATGGGGGGAAGGTTTTAGATATTTAAAACACAACCACAATAAGTTTACGATTCGTAAATTAATTACAGTAAAAATTCTAATTTATCGCATCATATTGAAAGTAGGTATACTAATTTAGCATGGAGAAAAAGTTAAGTAACAGCCTTAATTTAAGCACATGGAAACAATCTAAAAAATTGATAATATTTATTTAAGGAGTAGCAATTGAATTAAGCAAAGAAATATAAGCCAATCATAGAGCTTTGGCATTCGAGTTAGAATGTTGTATAAATGAAGTAAGGAATTGAGACCTTTGGAACTAGCGTTTTTCCAATAACAAAAACTATAAAACAAAAAAGTAAAAGACATTTGTCGAGGTTTAGATTTTAGAGGAATTAGCGTTTTTATTCATTACTTCGTTTCGGCATAAAACACTCCGTTTTAAAGTTCTCACTTGCTTAAAAAGATTAGGAATAACTTCAATAAAATACAACAAAGCTAAAACATAATTTTTAGAGAAACCCAAATTAAAGATATAAATCAAATTCAAATAGTTAGAAATTCTGTAAAAGAAAATACTTTGTCAAATCCAGCATTAGTAAGTAACTTAGAATGCGAAAATTTTATTATAAAACGTGGGAAAGGATGGGTTGCTTGGAAAAAATGAAATCAAGTTTGAAATCACAAATAATGATTAAAAAAAGTACCTAAACGGTAATTAACAGCAATTGTAAAATAAACTTTATTCTCCATTCCTGTCTATTTACTTCAAGCGCTCAAACAATAAGTACACCAAACAATAAGAAATATGAACTCACTTTTTACTCAAATTATTGTTAAGACTATATTAACAACCCGAAACAAAAAATCGGCCAAAAATAGCTATTCTAGCTATGTAATTGCAAAAGCATACCGAGCATTTTTAATTTCTACAAAAAGAAATATTAAGAATTTCTTACTAATAACTATTGGTATTTTTTCTGCTTCATTTGGATTTAAAGGGTTTTTACTTACAAATCACTTTATTGATGGCGGAGCCACAGGTATAGCACTACTCATATCAGCATTAACAGAAATTCCACTTTATATCCTTATCATTTGTGTAAATATTCCGTTTATTATACTTGCTTATGTTATTATGGGAAGACAATTTGCTATCAAGACAGTCTTTGCAATAGCAGGTCTTTCAATTTGTTTAGCAACTATAACTTTTCCAAATGTAACCAACGATAATTTATTAGTATCTATATTTGGTGGCTTCTTTCTTGGTGCGGGGATTGGTTTTACTATTCGTGGAGGTGCTGTTATTGATGGCACAGAAGTCCTTGCAATATTTTTAAGTAGAAAATTAGCAGCCACAATCGGCGATATTATTATTCTAATCAATGTGATTATTTTTTCAGCAGCTGCATATTTTTTAAGTATTGAAGTAGCCCTTTATTCAATGATTACTTATTTATCTGCATCAAAAACCTTAGATTTTATTATTGAAGGTATTGAGGAGTACATTGGAGTAACCATCGTTGCTTCACGTAGTGACGAAATAAGACAAATGATAATTACTAAAATGGGGCGTGGAGTGACAGTTTATAATGGAAAACGTGGTTATGGAAAACGTGGAGAAATCAAACAAATTGACATCATATATACAGTTATTACACGACTTGAATTAAACAAACTTAATACCGAAATTGAAAAAATAGAACCTAGTGCATTTGTAGTAATGAATAGTGTAAAAGACACAAAAGGAGGAATGATTAAAAAGCGCCCTTTAAATCATTGATAGAAAATAATACGGCCAATGTAAATCTTTCCAAAATAAATGAGAAGACTGAATCCAAATATTTAGAATTCAAATAACCATATAATGATTATTTGAATTCCTCCAAAAATTATTAGTAATAAGCTA
>NZ_JBDTQE010000015.1:0-43334 GCF_039932285.1 Flavobacterium sp. | reverse complement strand
AAGCCTAACACATCAAAAAATAATTATTATGGAGCTGATGTGGCTGGACCAGTTTTTAAGCGTATTGCGCAAAAAGTTTTTACCGATGTACCATCAACTAATGTAGTGAAAAACCTAAAAAAGAATAATCCGGCTCAGGACAAAAATTATTTGGCTTATAATGATAATGTAAATAAAAAACCAATATCAATACCTAATTTACATGGTATGTCTGGAATGGACGCTGTCGCTTTACTCGAAAATTTAGGAATGAAAGTAAAAGCTATCGGTGTTGGAAAAGTAAAAAAACAATCAATACAAGCAGGTCAGCCAATATTAAAAAATAATACAATAATTTTAGAATTGTCATAAAAATGCTTTTAAAAGAAATTTTATACAAAGTCGCTCTCGAAGTTGTTCACGGTTCAACCGATGTTGCTGTGCATAATATTCATTTTGATTCTCGAAAAATAGAATCTAATGATGTTTTTGTAGCTATTCGTGGTTCGGTTTCAAACGGACATGAGTTTATAGATAAAGCCATTTCTCTTGGAGCTTCTGTGATTATTTGCGATACATTACCAACTGATTTATTGTCGCAAATCACTTACGTGAAAGTAAAAGACACGAATGCAGCTTTGGCTTATTTGGCAACAAATTTTTATGATAATCCATCACAAAAACTACAATTAGTTGGTGTAACAGGAACAAACGGAAAAACGACAATTGCTTCATTGTTATATCAATTATTCAAAAAAGCAGGTTTCAAAGTCGGATTGCTTTCTACTGTAAAAATTTTAGTTGATGAAGTAGAATATAAAGCAACGCATACTACGCCAGATTCATTAACCATCAATTATTATCTAGATAAAATGGTTGAAGACGGTTGCGAATATTGCTTTATGGAAGTAAGTTCGCACGGAATTCATCAAAAACGTACTGAAGGTTTACAATTCGTAGGTGGAGTTTTTACCAACTTATCTCACGATCATTTAGATTATCATCCAACATTTGCAGAATATCGCGATGTGAAGAAATCATTCTTCGATAATTTACCTAAAAATGCATTTGCTTTATCAAATATTGATGATAAAAATGGTGCTGTAATGATGCAAAATACTAAGGCAAGAAAATTGTCTTACGCGTTAAAAACGTATGCCGATTATAAAGCTATTATTATTGAAAATCAGTTAAGTGGATTACTGTTAAAAATAAATGAACAAGAAGTTTGGGTTCGATTGATAGGAACTTTCAATGCGTATAATTTATTAGCAATTTACGGAGTTGCCATCGAATTAGGAATCGAGAAACTAGAAGTTTTAAGACTCTTGTCAGAATTAGAGAGTGTTTCAGGTCGTTTTCAGTTTATTGTTTCGAAAGAAAATATTACCGCAATTGTCGATTATGCACACACGCCAGATGCTTTAGAAAATGTATTGAGTACTATAAATGATATTCGTACAAGAAACGAACAACTCATTACTATTGTAGGTTGTGGCGGTGATCGTGACAAAACCAAACGTCCAATAATGGCAAATATAGCATCAGAAATGAGTGATAAAGCTATTTTGACATCAGACAATCCAAGAACAGAAAATCCGGAAACCATTATTGCCGAAATGGAAGCTGGAATTACTCCAGTTAATTATAAAAAATACATGTCTATTACAGATAGAAAACAAGCCATAAAAACCGCTTGTCAGTTAGCACAGCCTAATGATATTATTCTCATTGCAGGAAAAGGACACGAAACATATCAAGAAATAAATGGCGTTCGTCATGATTTTGATGATATGCAAATTGTAAAAGAAATTTTAGAACAACTAAATAAATAAAGTTCAATCGTTGATTAGTTTAATCGATTAACCGAATCAACGAATAACCAAATAAACTAAACTATGCTATACTATTTATTCGAATACTTAGATAAATATTTTGATTTCCCAGGCGCTGGAGTTTTTCAATATATCACATTTAGATCAGCATTAGCGATTATCATGTCATTGCTTATTTCGACTATTTTCGGAAAAAGAGTCATTAGTTATCTAAGCCGCTTGCAAGTAGGGGAAACAGTAAGAGAATTGGGGCTTGAAGGGCAAACTCAAAAGGCGGGAACACCAACAATGGGTGGGTTAATTATTATATTTTCTACCTTACTTCCTGTTCTTTTATTGGCGAAATTGAATAATATTTATATTATACTTTTAATTGTAACCACAATTTGGATGGGAGCTATTGGATTTCTTGATGATTATATCAAAATATTCAAAAAAGACAAAGCGGGATTAAAAGGAATTTTTAAAGTAATAGGTCAAGTTGGGTTAGGGATTATTGTAGGAGCTACTTTATATTTTCATCAAGATGTAACTATTCGTGAGAATATTGCAAAAAATAAAACTGAAATTAACTCTACTCAAAATTCATCAAATTCAATTTCGTTAGATAAAAAATCGACCGCAACAACCATTCCCTTTTTTAAAGATAATGAGTTCGATTATGCCGAATTATTAGCTTGGACAGGTGATGGTTATGAGAATTATGCTTGGCTAATTTTTATTCCAATCGTAATTTTTATCATTGTTGCTGTTTCAAATGGAGCCAATCTAACCGATGGAATCGATGGTTTGGCGGCAGGAACTTCCGCAATATCAGTTATTGCTTTAGGAGTTTTTACATTCGTTTCGGGGAATATTATTTTTTCTAATTATCTTAATATTATGTTTATCCCAAATTCGGGAGAAATGACAGTTTTTATTGCTGCATTTGTGGGAGCATTAGTTGGGTTTTTATGGTACAATAGTTATCCAGCTGCTGTTTTTATGGGCGATACAGGAAGTTTAACCATTGGAGGAATCATAGCCGTTTTAGCCATTGCAGTTCGAAAAGAAATGCTAATTCCAGTTATTTGCGGGATCTTCTTAGCTGAAAATTTATCGGTGGTTTTGCAAGTTTCTTACTTTAAATATACTAAAAAACGTTTTGGCGAAGGACGACGAATCTTTCTTATGTCGCCTTTGCATCATCATTATCAGAAGAAAGGATATCACGAAAGCAAAATTGTAACGCGTTTCTGGATTGTCGGAATTTTATTGGCGATAGTGTCAATAGTAACTTTAAAATTACGATAAGATGAGGCTAGTAATATTAGGCGGAGGAGAAAGCGGCGTTGGTACGGCGATTCTTGGTAAGAAGAAAGGATACGATGTGTTTGTTTCTGATTTTGGAAAAATAAAAAACAATTACAAAGAAGTCTTAATTCTTAATAAAATTAAGTTTGAAGACGAACAGCATACAGAAGAATTAATTCTAAATGCCGATGTAGTGATGAAAAGTCCTGGAATTCCTGACAAATCACCCATAGTTAAGAAATTAAAAGAAAAAAACATTCCTGTTATTTCTGAAATTGAGTTCACAGCACAATTTACTAATGCTACAACCATAGGAATCACTGGAAGTAATGGCAAAACAACAACAACGATGTTGGTGTATCATTTGCTAAAACAAGGTGGACTAAATGTTGGTTTGGCAGGAAATATAGGTAAAAGTTTTGCTTGGCAAGTTTCCGAAGACAAACATGAAACTTATGTTTTAGAGCTAAGTAGTTTTCAGCTTGACGGAATAGAAAATTACAAGCCACATATTGCCATAATTACAAATATTAGCCCAGATCATTTAGATAGATATGATTATAAATATGAAAAATATATAGCATCGAAATTTAGAATAACTATGAATCAAACAGAGGAAGATTATTTGATTTATGATGCCGATGATGAAGCTATAAGTAACTGGCTAAAAAATAACAAAACAAGAGCAAAATTAGTTCCATTTTCATTAACAAAACAATTTGAATTTGGCGCTTTCGAAGCAGAAAATAATATAAATATAAACACCAATAACGACCCATTTGTTATGCAAATATCTCAACTATCACTCGAAGGAAAACACAACGTAAAAAATGCTTTGGCAGCTACTTCTGTAGCACAATTGTTAAAAATTAGGAAAGCGACTATACGTGAGAGTTTAGCTGATTTTCAAGGTGTCGAGCACCGTTTAGAGAAAGTGCTTAAAATTCAAAATGTGCAATACATCAACGATTCTAAAGCAACAAATGTAAATGCTACTTTTTATGCTTTAGATAGTATGACTTCGCCAACTGTTTGGATTGTAGGTGGTGTAGATAAAGGAAATGACTATTCAGAATTGATGGAATTGGTAAATAAAAATGTAAAATCTATCATTTGTCTAGGTGTTGATAATAAGAAAATAATTGAGGCTTTTGGTAGTGTTGTAGATGAATTAATTGAAGTAACAACTATGAATGATGCTGTTCGCCAAGCCTATAAAATGGCAGAAAAAGGCGACACAGTTTTATTGTCGCCAGCTTGTGCAAGTTTCGATTTGTTCGAGAATTATGAAGACAGAGGAAGACAATTTAAACAAGCAGTTCAAAATTTGTAACGAGGTTTTTCGAATAACCGAATCAATAAATAACCGCATAAACATAAAATATGAAAACGCTATTACATAACTTAAAAGGAGATAAAGTCATCTGGTCATTCGTGGCGCTTTTGGCATTGTTTTCGTTTATACCTGTATATAGTGCCAGTAGTAATTTAGCTTATTTGCATCATGGTACAGGAAATACATTCGTGTACTTACTAAAACATTTTATACACTTAATAATGGGTTTTGTTATTATGTATCAAGTGCAAAAAGTGCCATACCATTATTTTAGAAGTTTATCCAGATTATTATTGCCTTTTGCATGGTTGTTATTAGTTTATACAATGCTGAAAGGAACCATGATTGAAGGAGCGAATGCCAGCCGATGGATACAAGTTCCGTTTTTAGGAATCACCTTTCAACCATCAGCATTTGCATCAATGGCATTGTTAATATTTGTTGCGAGATATTTGTCTAAAACAGCAGTCGAAGACATGACTTTATCTAAATCAGCATTGGAATTATGGGCGCCAGTTTTCTTTACATTAATGTTAATTTTGCCTTCTAATTTTTCTACAACAGCTTTAATATTTTCAATGGTATTAATGGTAACGTTTATTGGAAAATATCCAATAAAAAATATTGCGGTGATAGTGGGAGTAGGAATTTTATCATTAGCGGCTTTTATTTTGGTTGTCAAAGCATTTCCAGATGCGTTCAAAAATAGTCGAGTTGGTACTTGGGAAAGTCGTATAGAAAATTTCACGTCAGACAAACCCGGCGAAGACGATTATCAAATCGAAAAAGCAAAAACAGCCATTGCAACTGGTGGTCTTTACGGATTAGGTCCAGGAAAAAGTATTCAGAAAAACTTTTTGCCACAATCTTCTTCCGATTTTATTTTCGCAATCATCATCGAAGAATTTGGGCTTTTAGGAGGATTCGCTATCATGTTTTTATACATCATGTTATTCATTCGGTTCATAATTGCATCATATAAAGCGCCCACATTATTCGGAAAATTATTAGTTGCAGGATTGGGTTTTCCTATTATTTTTCAAGCTTTTATAAATATGGGGGTTGCTGTCGAATTATTACCAACCACAGGACAAACATTACCACTTATAAGTAGCGGAGGAACATCAATCTGGATGACATGCGCAGCGCTTGGAATTATAATTAATGTGACCAAAAAAGAAGAAGAAATTACTGAAGAAAATATCGAAAAGAAACAACGAGATGAAGCTTTACAAAAACTAATAGACAAACAATTGGCAGAAAATTCTCAGGAAGAAAATTATTCTATCGAAGACAATACGAATAATCCAATGAATGCAGTTTTGAATAAACAATAATAAAATGAAACAATATAAATTCATATTAAGCGGAGGCGGAACTGGAGGACATATTTATCCTGCAATTGCAATTGCTAATGAGTTAAAATCTCGTTTCCCTGATTGCAAAATTCTATTTGTAGGTGCACAAGACAAAATGGAAATGCAAAAAGTGCCACAAGCGGGTTATGACATAAAAGGATTGTGGATTGCAGGAATACAAAGAAAACTCACTTTGCAAAATGCCATGTTCCCATTTAAATTGATGTCAAGTTTAGCTAAATCATTCGGAATCGTAAAACAATTTAAACCAGATGTGGTTATAGGAACTGGGGGTTTTGCTAGCGGAGCAGTGCTTAAAGTAGCTTCTATGTTAGGAATAGCAACGGTGATTCAAGAACAAAATTCTTATCCAGGAATTACCAATAAATTATTAAGTAAAAAAGCCAATAAAATTTGTGTGGCTTATGAAAATTTGGAACAATTTTTTCCAAAAGAAAATATGATTCTGACAGGAAATCCTGTTCGTCAAGACTTAATTTCAGTTGATGAAAAACGAAATGAAGCGATGGCTTATTTTAAATTAGATACAAATAAAAAAATAATATTAATCCTAGGAGGAAGTCTTGGAGCAAGAAGAATAAATCAATTAATTGCGAAAGAAATAGATTGGTTATTGTCGCTAAATATTCAAATTATTTGGCAATGTGGTAAACTGTATTTTGAGGATTACAAACATTTTTCAGACAAAGAAAATGTACAAGTTTTATCATTTATAGACAGAATGGATTTTGTTTATGCTGCTGCCGATATTGTGATTTCTCGTTCAGGAGCATCATCAGTATCAGAATTAGCGATTGTAGGGAAACCAGTTATTTTTATTCCGTCGCCCAATGTGTCTGAAGATCATCAAACCAAAAATGCACAAGCCATTGTCGAGAAACATGGTGCGATTTTACTAAAAGAATCACAATTAGATTCTGAATTTAATTTGGTTTTTGAGGCCTTATTAAAAGACAAAGGAAAACAAGAAGATTTAAGTAAAAATATAAAATCATTGGCTCTGCCAAATGCAACAAAACAAATTGTTGACGAAATAGTCAAATTGATAAAATAAACTTAGTAACTCAGAGCATTAGCAACTTAAAAAAAATGAACTTAAACCAAATACATAACGTCTATTTTATCGGAATCGGAGGCATCGGAATGAGTGCTTTGGCTCGTTATTTCAAATTTATTGGCAAAAATGTATCTGGTTATGACAAAACACCATCAACATTAACGACAGAGTTAATCGAAAGTGGAATTGCAATTCATTTTGAAGACAATATCGATTTAATTCCGAAAGATTATTTTCTAGAAAACACATTGGTAATCATCACGCCAGCAGTTCCTAAAAACCATTCAGAATGGAATTATTTTCTAGAAAGAGATTATCAGGTAAAAAAACGGGCTGAAGTTTTAGGAATAATTACTAAAGATACTTTTTGTCTTGCGGTAGCAGGAACTCATGGAAAAACGACAACTTCTAGTATTTTAGGACATATTTTGTACGAAAGTGGTGCTGATGTTACGGCATTTATTGGTGGAATTGTCGAAAATTATAATTCAAACCTTATAGGTTCTGGGAAAACAGTAACTGTGGTCGAAGCCGATGAGTTTGATCGTTCATTTTTGCATTTACACCCAAATATTGCTTGCGTGACTTCAATGGATGCAGATCATTTAGATGTTTATGGTGATGATGCTTCAATAAAAGCTTCGTTCAAAGAATTTGCTGATAAAGTAGAAGATAAAAATAAGTTATTTGTGATAAACGGTTTGCCATTAGAAGGTATCACTGTTGGTGCAAATGATGATTCACAGTTTGTAGCACATAATATAAGAATTGAAAATGGGTGGTATGTTTTTGATGTAAAAACGCCAACTGAAAATATAAAAGATTTGAAATTCGGATTACCTGGAAAACATAATCTTACAAATGCGTTGCTTGCTTTGGCAATGGCTCGAACTTTCGGAACCCCAACCGAATCTATTGCTAAAGCATTAGCAACATTCAAAGGGGTAAAACGCCGTTTTTCTTTCCAAATTAGAAAGCCAGGATTCGTTTATATTGATGATTATGCGCACCATCCAACGGAAATAAATGCTGTGTATCAAGCAGTTCGTGAGTTGTATCCTAATCAGAAAGTTTTGGCAGTTTTTCAGCCGCATTTGTTTAGTAGAACTAAAGATTTTGCAGATGATTTTGGTAAAAGTTTGTCGCAATTCGATGAAGTTTTGTTGCTAGATATTTATCCAGCCAGAGAATTGCCTATGGAAGGAATTACCTCGCAATGGTTGCTAAATAAAATTGAAAATAAAAACAAGGAATTAATTCAAAAAGTAGAGTTGATTCCGTTATTAAAAAAATCGGATGCCACAGTAATTGTTACTATTGGCGCAGGAGATATCGGAGAGATGGTTTCGCAAATTAAAATTGCATTAGATGAAAAGAAGTAATATTTTAATCAATATTCAATTAATTGCCATTCTTGTTTTGGTGGTTTTTTTGTATTCCTTCACTTCAAAACGAAATGAACGCAGAAAAATATCAAAACCAACCATCGAATTTTTAAACTCAGAATGTCCGTTTGTAACAAATGAAATGGTTAATAACTTGTTGATAGATAATTTTGGGGGTACTTTCAGTATCCAAAAAGATAGGGTAAATTTGAAAAATATTGAGCGAACCATCAATAAACACAACCTAATCGAAAAGTCTGAGGTTTTTTTGAGTGTCGATGGTAAGTTAAAAGTAGTTATAAAACAAAAGATCCCAATCGCTAGAGCTTTTAACAAAAACACTTCCTTTTACATTGATTATAAAGGAGGTAAGATGCCGCTTTCGAGTAATTTCACAGCAAGAGTTCCGCTTGTTTATGGCGATATTAACAATCGTTATGATGAGAATTTTGCTGAACTTTTGCGGGAAATTTATAACGATGATTTTTTGAAAAAAAACATTATCGGAATGAAAATTTTAACCGACGGTAGCGTTATTATGAAGAATAGAGATTATAGTTATGATATAATTTTTGGGAGAACCATTTATATGGAAAGAAAATTTAACAACTATAAAGCGTTTTTTCAAAAAGCAGTACAAGATACTCTGATAAGTTCTTATAAAAAGATTAATCTGAAGTTTACAAAACAAGTAGTTTGTACTAAATAATTAGGGGTATGGAAAGAGAGAATATAGCGGTAGGACTAGATATAGGTACAACAAAGATTGTAGCTATGATAGGAAAGAAAAATGAGTATGGAAAGCTAGAAATTTTAGGTGTAGGAAAATCTAAAAGCCTCGGTGTGGCTCGTGGTGTTGTAAATAACATCACACAAACCATACAATCTATACAAGAAGCAATAAGTTTAGCGGAAGCTGATTCAGGTTATAAAATAAAAGATGTTGTAGTAGGAATTGCAGGGCAACATATTCGTAGTATTCAACACAGCGATTATATTTCAAGACCCAATCCAGAAGAAGTAATTAGCGAACATGATATTGATGTTTTAATCAATCAAGTTCAAAAATTAGCCATGTTGCCAGGAGAAGAAATTATTCATGTATTGCCACAAGAGTTTAAAATCGATGGGCAATCTGAAATAAAAGAACCAATAGGAATGTACGGCGGAAGACTAGAAAGCAGTTTTCATGTAGTTGTTGGACAAGCATCGTCTATCAGAAATGTGGGACGTTGTATAAAAAGTTCTGGTTTAGATTTGTCTGGATTAACGTTAGAGCCATTGGCTTCGGCAGATGCGGTTTTAAGTCAAGAAGAAAAAGAAGCAGGGGTGGCTTTAATTGATATTGGTGGCGGAACAACGGATTTGGCTATTTTCAAAGACGGAATTATTAGACATACAGCAGTAGTTCCTTTCGGAGGAAATGTAATTACTGAAGATATAAAAGAAGGCTGTTCGATTATCGAAAAGCAAGCGGAATTGCTAAAAACAAAATTTGGTTCTGCTTGGCCAGGAGAGAATAAAGACAATGAAATTGTTTCAATTCCAGGATTAAGAGGAAGAGATCCAAAAGAGATTTCATTAAAAAACTTGTCAAAAATAATCCATGCCCGTGTGGTAGAAATTATAGAACAAGTTTATACAGAAATTAAAATATATGGTCACGAAGATCCACGTAAAAAATTAATCGCAGGAATTGTATTAACTGGTGGTGGTTCACAATTGAATCACATCAAACAATTGGTTGAGTATATTACAGGAATGGATACTCGAATAGGATATCCTAACGAGCATTTAGCAGGAAATTCTAGCGAGGAAATATCAAGCCCGCTATATGCAACTGCGGTCGGATTGGTTATGAATAGTATTCGTAATAATACAGTAAGTGCTGTGCCACAGGATAATTTTATTCCCGAACCAGTTCTTATTCAAAAACCGACTATTGCAGAGCAAGTTGAAATACAGCAAGAAGCAGAAAAAGTTATTGAAGAAGCGAAAGTAGAATCAAAAACAACCGAAAAAATGATTCGTAAATCCTTTTTCGACAAGTATATAGATAAAATAAAAGATTTTTTAGACAACGCGGAGTAATCTAAATTGTCAATATAATATAAAGCATAAATAAAAACCAATAGTATGGAAAGCAACTCAGAATTTGGAAGTATTTCATTTGATTTACCAAAAAACCAATCAAATGTAATTAAAGTAATAGGTGTAGGTGGAGGCGGAAGCAATGCGATAAACCACATGTTTAAGCAAGGGATAAAAGGTGTAGATTTTATCGTTTGTAATACAGACTCACAAGCACTTGAGAACAGTGCTGTACCCAATAAAATTCAGTTGGGAGTAAACCTAACCGAAGGATTGGGAGCGGGAGCAAATCCAGAAGTGGGACAGCAATCAGCAATAGAAAGCATTGCCGAAATCGAAAAAATGCTAGACAGCAACACCAAGATGGTTTTTATCACCGCAGGAATGGGTGGAGGAACAGGAACAGGTGCTGCGCCAGTTATTGCGCAACTGGCAAAAGAAAGAGACATCTTAACGGTTGGTATCGTAACAATTCCATTTCAGTTTGAAGGAAAAGTACGTATCGAACAAGCACTTTTAGGTGTTGAAAAACTAAGAAAACAAGTCGATTCACTTATTGTTATAAATAATAATAAGTTGAGAGAAGTGTACGGAAATTTAGGTTTCAAAGCTGGATTTTCTAAAGCTGATGAAGTTTTAGCAACTGCATCACGCGGAATTGCCGAAGTAATCACACATCACTACACACAAAATATCGATTTAAAAGATGCTAAAACGGTATTGTCAAATTCAGGAACCGCAATCATGGGTTCCGCTACTGCCGAAGGAGAAAACAGAGCCAAAGAAGCTATTGTTTCGGCATTAGATTCCCCATTGTTAAATGATAATAAAATTGCTGGTGCTAAAAACGTATTGTTGCTTATCGTTTCTGGAACTAACGAAATCACTATCGATGAGATAGGAGAAATAAACGATTATATCCAAGCAGAAGCAGGACACAACGCCAATATTATTATGGGAGTTGGAGAAGAAGAAGAACTTGGAGACAAAATAGCAGTAACCATTATTGCTACAGGATTTTGTGTAGAACAACAAAACGAAATTGTAAATACAGAACCTAAAAAAATAATTCACGCGTTAGAAGACGACCAGAAAATTGTTCGTGATTTAACACAAAAATACGAAGCACAAGGATTCGATTTCTCCTCAAATGTAGTTGCTGAAGAAACAAAAATTATTGAAGTTCCTGTTGTCGAAGAAAAAATAGTATTTTCTTTAGAAGGAGAATTACCAAATCCTGTTGAAACTTATTTCACAATGGATTTAGTGCCAACAACAGAATTAATCAAAAATTTAGATGTTACTTTCGAAGTGGTTTCATCAAAAACAATCGATGTAAATGATTTTTATTTCACTTCACCAGAAGTTAAAGAAATCGAAGTAATCGATCCACAATTTGTAGTAAAAGAGCAAGAACAAATCACATTTACATTCGATTTGCCAATACAAAAAGCTCCTGAAACTGCAAATAAAGATAGATTAATATTCGATTTAACAAACGAAATTAGAGATATCAAAGTAAATGAAGCAGTAGAATTTGTGCCAATGACCGAAGTAACTCAAAACGGAGTTATCAAGCATTCGCTCGAAGAGTATATGGAAATCGAAAACCAACTATTTGAAGCTAAAAAAGTAGAGAATGTAGTGGTAGAAACAATTCCAGCCGAATTAAATATTACGATGACGCAAATAGAAACGCCACAGTACACAACTCAAAATGAAGAAAATAAAATTTCTCCGTTAGAAATGTCTATCGAAGATTCTTTGAAATTTAGAGCTGAAGAGCGTCGTCGTAAAATGAAAGAATTCAATTATAAGTTTCACAACAATGCATCAAAAGTAGATGAGTTCGAAAAAGAACCAGCATACAAACGCATGGGAATCGATATTTCGAACAATTCGATAGACAATAGCAGATCGCGTATGTCATTAGGAACAGATAGTAACGACGATATTCAGTTGCGATCAAACAATTCGTTCCTTCACGACAACGTCGATTAACTAACTCAAACCAAACCCTTGTAGTCCGAAATTTCTTATGATTTTTCGGGCTATTTTTTGTCATTTCTAGAGGTAAAACAATCTAAATTTTCACTAAATTTGTCGAGCCTAATCCTCTGCTGTACATTATAAGCTTTTTTTGCAAAATGTTTTTTCTACAAACCAGAAATAGCTTCCTTTGGTCGCTTTTCTGCTTCAATAAAAAATATATTTTCTCTCAAAAAGGCTTTTCATTTCCATCAGGGGCAAAAAAACATTAGATTTCAGATGTTTAGACTTCAGATTTTTTTGAAATCAACATCTGCAATCTAAAATCAGCAATCTAAAATCTAAAATAAAAATGAGCTTATCAACACACATCATGGACGAAATGAAAACAGCAATGCGAGCAAAAGACACCGTTGCACTCGAAGCACTTCGCGCCATCAAATCGGAAATATTACTAGCCCAAACGGCAACAGGAAGCAAAGAAGAAATCACTGAAGCAGACGAAATCAAAATTCTACAAAAATTAGTAAAAATGCGTAAAGACAGTGCGTCTATTTTTACAGAACAAAATCGTCCAGACCTTGCTGAGCCAGAATTAGCGCAAATTGCAGTTATCGAAAAATTCTTGCCAGCACAATTATCAGAAGAAGAAGTAGAAGTTATTATTGCAAAAATTATTGCAGAAACTGGTGCTTCGGGAATAGCAGTAATGGGAAAAGTTATGGGATTGGCATCAGCACAAATTGGTGGTCAAGCCGAAGGAAAAACAATTTCTAGTATTGTTAAGAAACTATTAGTTTAGACTTCTTAGATTATTAGAAAGTTAGACTACTTAGATTTATAAAATTTAAAATATCTAATTTTCTAAGTAGTCTAAATATTGGCCGCGTAGTTCAACTGGATAGAATGACGGATTTCGGCTCCGTTGGTTGCAGGTTCGAACCCTGCCGTGGTCACTGTGTATAAGAATAATACTTTAACATCGTTAATTGTAAATGATTAGTTTTTTTGATCTACAGTTTAATTTATATTAAATAGGGTTTAAATATTAGTGTAATATTTAAACCCTATCCACAGGTATTATATTTCTAAGATTTAAATAATTTTCTATTAGAAGATATAATTTAATCCTTTTACAGTCATTTGTTAGTTTAGTTTTTAAGTAGATTAATTTTTTAGGTTAATATGTTTATTTTAAAATTTCTATTTTCTAATATTTTAATTTCCTAATTCTAATTGATTTTTTACCAAATTGAAATAAGCTGCTTTTTTTTGTACTAATTGTTCGTGATTTCCTATTTCAGCTATTTGACCATTTTTTAGGACTACAATTTGATCAGCATTTTTTACAGTCGATAATCTATGAGCTATTATTAATACGGTTTTTCCCTTAAAAAATTCTTGAAGATTGTCATGAATTACTTTTTCATTTTCGGCATCTAGTGCTGAAGTTGCTTCATCAAAGAAAATATAATGTGGGTTTTTGTAAACAGCTCTTGCTATTAAAATTCTTTGTCTTTGTCCTCCCGAAATTCCATTTCCAGCAGCTCCTATTTTAGTATTCAACATTAATGGTAAGCCTGCTATAAAATCTTCAATATTTGCTATTTTAATTGCTTTATTTAACTTTTCATAATCAATTATTTCATCTCCAGTAGCAATGTTTCTCTCTATGGTATCAGAAAATATAAAACCATCTTGCATTACAACTCCACAGTTTTGGCGTAAACTTTTTGGAGATATGGTTTCTATATTACTATTGTTAAATGACAAATCTCCTTTAGTTGGTGGGTAAAATTTTAATAATAATTTCATTAGGGTAGTTTTTCCACTACCACTAGCTCCAACTATGGCGGTTATTTTACCTTCTGGAATAACAAAATTTAAATCTTTAAGTATATAAGGAGATTTGGGTCCTTCATATTGAAAAGATACTTCTTTAAATACTATTCCCGTATTTAATTCGATCTTACTATTACTTGTATTAAGTGCTTTTTGTTCCTTTTTTTCTTCATCTGATTGGTCTTGTACTTCTTTTAATCTTATAAAACTTAATTTTGCATCTTGCAATGATCTAAAGAAAGAAATTAACTGATTAATGGGGGCATTCATTTGACCAATAATGAATGATACGCTAAGAAGTGACCCCAATGTCATATGTCCTTTGATTACAAAATAAGCTGATAAAAAAGTAACCAATATATTTTTTGATTGATTTATAAATTCGAATCCTAATTGTTGTGTTTGATCAATTTTGAGAATTCTCATATTAAGTTTATAAAGCTTATGTTGTACAATTTCCCATTCACTTCTCTTAAATTCTTCAAAATTATTTAATTTCATCTCTGAAACTCCTGTAATAATTTCAAAAGTATTTTCTTGGTTTTGGCTCCTCAATTGAAATTTAAAATAATCTAAAATTTTTCTTTTTTTTAACCAAAAAATAGACCACAGAACTGAGATTGTGGTTAAAAAGATATACACAAGTAGAATTTTATAATCGTATGTATACAAAATTCCGAAGAATACTAAAAAAGAAAGCATAGAAAATATAGTGATTAAACTTTGCGATGTCAAAAAGTTTTCGATGCGTTCATGATCTTGTATTCTTTGATTAAAATCACCGATATTCTTGGTGTCAAAAAAGCGAATTGGAAGTTTTAGAATTTTTTTAAGAAAATCTGAAATAATCTCGATATTAATTTTGGCACCAACCTTAATCATAATCCAATTTCTATAAATATCAAAAATAACACTTCCAAAGAAAACACCAAATTGTGCGATTAGGATGTAAGTAATATAATTAAAATCTTTTTTGACTACTCCATTGTCAATTAATTCTTTAGTTAGTAAAGGCAGGAATAGATTTGAAACAGAGCTTAGGAGTAGCAATGCCATAACTCCTAATAATTGTTTTTTAAATGGTTTTAAATATTTTAAAAGACTCGACATATTAAACTCTTTTTGATATTCCTCATTTAAACTTTCAAATTTTTCTGTAGGTTCTAAAAATAAGGCAATGCCTTCTTGATTAGCATCTGACCACGAAGCTTTGAATTTATCCTCGGACAGTTTTATCATACCATGACCTGGATCTGCTATTTTAAAGGTTCTTTTCTTTGAAAATAAAGAAGTATTAATTTTATATAAAACTACAAAATGATTATTATTCCAATGTAAAATGCAAGGTAAGTAGTCTTTTTCTAATTTTTTGAAATTCAAAATAGCGGGAAATGTATTAAACCCAATTGTATCTGCGGCTGATTTTACGCCTAAAAGGGAAACACCTTCCTTAGTTATATAGCTATTCTCTTTTAAAAATTGGAAATTTATTTTTTTTCCATAAAACCTGCTAATCATTGATAAACAAGCTGGTCCACAATCCATTTGATCACGTTGTGGAATAAATTCTATCTTCATATTTATGTGTTATTTTATGTAATATTCTTTTTATTCAAGTATCTGGAGTTTTTATTTTAGTTAGTTGTATTTTATACTAACTTTCCTAATAACCCTAATTCATCTATTGAAGGAAGACTAGAATCAATACCAATCAATAAACTTATTCCTACGCCTGCTAAACCCCATCCCAGAGAAAATTCATCAGATATTGATTTTTTTAAATCTTTGGGGGTACAAACGAAAGTATATCCTGCCTTTTCTTTCGTTTTCAAATTTCTAAGTTCCATGATTTGCCCATACCAATATTGATAGCATTCTTTGTAAATAGGTATATCTGTTGTTTGATATAGTTCTTTAAATGCACTGAAAATACCTGAGGCGCCATACATTACTCCAGCATCATAAGTGAATTTTAAATCCATTTTTCTTTCAGCTGATGTGACTAGCATATCTGTAATTTCTAATTCTAATATTGAATTTTTCAAAATTTTATTTGCATTATATAAGGCATAAAGTACTCCTAAATCACCATAAGTTATTCCGAAAATGGTATTTAATTCTTTTGGAAACTCTTCGTCAGAAAAGAAATTAGGAAAATAACTGGTACTAATATTTCTTTTTTTACTCATAACTAGATTGACAGCTTTATTTAAAAAATTTTGGTTTAAATTATCATCCTTGATAACTCCTAACTGAATTATTTTTGAAATAAAATTAAGAATCATCGAACAGCCATGTGAAATCCCTAAGTAAACTAGATTATTATATACAGCGGATGATTTCCAATATATTTCATTTGGGGTATGATAAATTGCATATTCATGAATTGCTGAATAAATTTTTTGTAAGACTAATTTTGATTTTTCATCCTTTTGATAATAATATTTATTGAGGTGAAAATGACCTGCTGATAAAGCCCCACTAAAATAATCAAAATCTTTTTCTTTTAAACTTTGTTCTGTTAATAACTCTAAAGTGTCTTCAATAATAGTATAAAAATCTTCAAAATTATATTCATAATTCCAATGATACTGAATAAATAATAATCCTTTTCCAAAACTAGAAATAACATTAGATAGCGAATCTCCTTTGTATTTGGGTTTGTAGTTTTCTTGTGAGATAGAAGATACCCAAACAATAGATAGGTTGATTAATTGTTCTCCTTTCTCAAGATATTTTTCATCTTTAAAATATTGATGACAATAAAAATAAAATATCGCCAATCCCATAGTACCATAATCTGAAGAGGCATCATCAAATAATTCAATGTTTTGATCAATAGCTTCGATAATTACACTTATGTTATTTTCTATATCATCAAGTGTATACTTAATATTGTTTATGGTCAATGGTTGATTATGTAACATATGTGTTGTAGGTTTATTTATTTATTCTAAGGATGTGAAACCCTTATTTAACAGTGCTTTATTGCGATTATAATTAGAATAATAAGCTTTAAACATCAAAAAATAAATAACCAATTCATGCATTCTTGCATTGGTTGGAAAAATCCTATTTAGGTTCATGTGAATATAATCTTTTACTAAAGTTATTAATTTTTGTGTTGTTACGATATTTTCTTTAATTTGAGGAACTATTGTTTGATTTTTATAAGATCGTTTATTAAAAATAGGAACGAAATTTTGAAGAGAATCATAGTTTTTTAATCTAATAATTTCATCTAAAAGAGAATTGTATTGTCTTAATTTTGTATCTATAGATGACTTAAATCTTTTTAGTGCTTCATGATCTGACATGTCAACAAATTCTGGCATGAATCCTTTGTATAAATCTTCCATTAATTGCATTTTTTCTTCAAGTGACACTTCAAAATCATTTAGTAAATAATCTACTGATAGAATGGCTGTTCTCCAACGAATATCTTCATCGCCTATGTGGTTTATTATTTCGACAACATCTATCACCGCTTGACTATCATAGCAAAATAGTGTTTCAGAAAGTTCTATATTATTTTCTTGGTATCGTTCAATTTCCCTTTTATAGGTGTCTATTTGCATCGAAAATATATATCCTTCTTGAATTAGGGGTGTTAGTAGTTTGTTTAATTTGTATGTGATTTTTGCTATTTTTGAAGATGCAATACGCAATCGGATATGATGGTCTGTATCTTCATAACGTATAAAAAACCAGCATAAATTTTCTTCTTTTGATTGAAGTTTTGTAATTAGGGGTTTGATAACCTCACATATAACTCTCTCGCCAACAAGATGACTGCAATAAATTTTAAAATAACACCAAGAATTTCCAGGAAAAAAAGAATGATTGTATCCTTTTTTTGTTTTTTGTTTTTTTAATAAAATTTCACGCATAAAAATTAATTAGTGGTTTGGGTTTGCAAAGGAAAAATAAATTCAGTTGCATGGTTTTTTCCATTTTGAGATATAAAGTGATCTTTATGAAAGGATTCAAATAAATATAAATCTCCTTTTTTTATTCTTTTTAAAAGTATTCGTAACGAGATTTCATTTTCAATATCTAATAGAAGCGAATTGTCACCATCTCTCAATACACAAAAAGTATTTACATTAAGTGATTTTAGGTGTTCTATTAATTTGGAAATATTGCAATTTTTATTTTTTTTTAATTTCCATCTAGCTTCTGAAAGTATTATGTGTTTATATTCAACTCGGGGTAAGTAAGTGTTATTGTTCAATGAGGACCAATTCCAACTCCTAAGTATTATATTTTGATATTGGATATCACATAAAAACTGTATGATTGGAAGTTGACTATTATTTGGATTATATGCATTCGAGAATCTTGGACGAATTTCTTTATTTAAAGATTTTGAACGTAATATTATATTTTGGTTACGAATACTTACATAAATATCGTTAATAGAAATAATTTTATCTATTTTTTTACTATTGGATAAGTATGGAATTTCGTAAGAGTAGAATGTAGGTCGTAATAATACATTACCTAACTTGTCATCAGGTTGATGTATAATTTCTGCATATATATAGTTTGAGTCTAAATTAGATAAGGATTTTTGTAACATGTCTGTTAATTTTGGATCATGGTAAGCAAATCTACCTAATATGTTTAGAGAATAAGGGGTTGGTAAATTACCTTTACAATTAAATTTAAAATCCCCTTTATCTAGAGATTCCATCGATTGAGCATATAAATCTCCAAATAGATAGTAATTTTCAGCCCAATTATGGATGACATTTTCTTTAGGTATTTCCCGTATATCTTTTTCGCATAATTGAATGATTTTCGGATTTGAAGAATCAAAACAATAATGATATTTTTCGTAAACAAGCTTAATTATTGGAGGTACAAAGGATTTAATGTTGGAAGTTTTAAAAGAGAAATCAATGTTTTCAATTAAAGGTTTATTTTCAATATTTCCACTAGTATATATCCCATAACCTACACCCATTTGGGGGTCAATAGCTTGATTTAAGGGTATTTCTCTTGACTCAAATTTCTTCAAGAATTGTTTTATAAAAATTTCTAAATTTGGTTTGTTTATTTGTGGAAGTACTTCTAAAATTTCTTTGGTTTCTTTTACTAATATTTCAGGAATATTTTTTTTAAGATTGTTATTTGTCAAATTAAGTTTTAAATCTATTTGAAATGTTTGATGAGTGTCATCTAAAATATTTTGGAATTGATTCATAGTTGTTTCCAATTCTGATATTTTTAATCTTTCTTGATTAAAACTTAGTGTTTCTTTTATAGTTGCTAACAGTGATGTTTCAATATTAAATTTAGTTAAATAATTTTCTAACTCTATTAGGGGATCCTCTACACTAGTCATGTATGGGGGTAAAGCATCTACTAATAATTTACTGCTTAGTAGTGAATAAACATACGATGTTATTGAGTCTCGATCTGCATCTTTAAGCTCTACTAAAATGTTTTCAATTAATTTTTCAATAGTTAAACCATTAACTGATTGTTGTAATATTTTATCTAATAAAAAATTATTATTTACCTCTGATAAGGTATAACTATAATTTTTATCCCATTCAATATAACGTATTTTTTTCGCAACTTTAGTAATAGTATTATTAGGGTAATATAATAGATTGTGAGTATTGTTATTTTTTATAATTTCATCTTTAAGTTTTTTTATAAAAAACATATCAGTCCTAAAAATCGGGTTATGTTCAGTTGCTAAAGTAATATTACTCGAAGCATTTGTAGTTTGCCCTGTTGTAAATCCAGAAAATAAACCATAGGGTGTGCATCGTGTAGACATTCTCGTATAATATTTATATAAGCTTTCTAGTACTTTGTCATCTGAATTCCAAACTGTATAATCTTCTTTTAGCCATACTTTTACTAGATGATAGAAAGGACGGGAAGAAAAGTAAATAGCATTTAAAAATTTTTCGTTTTTAAAAAGTATTTTTAATTCTTTACTATTTTTCGACTTAAACAAGTCATTCATTTGAAAGAAATCATCCAAAGAAAGACTAGTTGATCGCAAAACATAAAAAGGAAGTGGGGATATCATAAGTTTATAATAAAATGTCGATAAATAGCTTTCATATATAAAGGAGAGCAAAAGATTACGGTTATATAGCTTGTGTTGGTATTTGCATAACACTACTATCTACAAACGATATATTTCCCGATTTGGATAATCATTACCACAGGAATGTTTTTTATAACTATAATTTCTATCTATCCTTTTGTGATATTTTTTTCTCTTTTCTTACTTAACTTAGTATAAGTTTTACTTTAAAAAAGCTCTCCTCTAGAAGAAGAGGAGAGCAAGAAATTGAATTATAGCTCTGCTGATGCTGGAGAAATAACAGTAGCTCCTGCTACATTACAGTTGATAGTTGATGTTTTAAATACACAAACATCTGTTTTAGACACTCCACCTTTTACAGCGATAATTTGTTGGTCATTTAATCTAGCAATTGCTTTTTTCTCTAAGTTTAAGATTTCAAATTTTTTCATTTTAAATTTTTTTTAATTGTTTATTTGTCTCTACTCTATTAAGGATTTTCGAGTTACTCCTAGCTGCGCGCAATTTATTTTCAATGGTGAATTATTTTTTATAGAAGTTTTATCATTTATTTCCATCTAATTCTTTCGATTATTTTCTTCAAAATCTCTATTTTGACTTACCTTTTTTACCTTTTTGTTTCCAAAATTATAGCTGCATCCAAATGACAGTTTTCTATAATCATTATATTGGGTAAGATATTCTGTATAACCATCGTATTTAGTATATCCATCACTTTTTGTTGTTTTAAGAATATCGCTTACAGAAAGGTTTATTTTTAAATTTTTTTCTAATAAAAACATTCTTATTCCAGAAGATAAGCCATATATATTCTTTAAATAGGTAGTCCCATATATATTTGGTAGATTATGAAAAAAGTTTATGCTTCCAGAAAATGTTTTTGTTTTGTTAATATTAATGGTGTTATTAATATTATATGTCATAGAATACTGCTTCATTCCAATTAATTCAGATATAATTGGCTTAGCATTAATATAAAAAATATTTGCATTTGTAGATAACTCCCATCTAGAAAAAAAAGTATTATAATAGCCTATAGTTAACCCAGAGCTATTTTGTTTGTACGCATTTCTTTTGGTGTTATTATATATACTTCCATCTAATTTTGCTACAGAAGTAATGTCATTAACACTGTACTGGTTGTATAGTGATATAGTTAGTTTACTTTTAAAAGTGTAAGATAATTCACTGTTGTAACTAATTGAAGGTTTTAGATTGACATTCCCTTCAGAATACATATATGGATTAGAATACCAACGAGAAGGATTCATATCAAACAAACTAGGACGATTTATTCTTGTAGAAAAGTTAACCGAAAAATTATGGTTTGTATTTGGGTTATAACTTAAATAATAGGTAGGGAAAATATATCCATATTTTTTATTAAAATTATCCCCATTAATGTTAAAACCTTTTGAATTTGTCCATTCGTACCTTAATCCTAACTTAGTAGACCATTTTTCATTAATTTCTTTTTCAGCACTAAAGTAAAATGCATAATTATATTCTTTATAATCAAAGAAATTACTCTTTGTCAAATCTTTTACATATTCATCATTTATTTTATCTTTATAGTTTAAAGAGGATAAATTATCTAAAAGCGTAAATTTTCCACCCGTTTCTATCATACTCCATTTATAAGGTAGAGTAAAATCAATTTGACCAGAGTAAATCTGATTTTTCATGTTGCTAGTAGTTAAGATATCATTCGATATCGGGTTTATACTATTGACAGTAAGAAAGGAGTTGTTTCTGTCTGCATTACTTTTTGAAAAGTTTCCAGATAAGCTTACTTTTTTACCCAAAGTATCTAATTTAAGATCATAAAATAAATCGAGCGTGAGTGAAGGAGTTTTCCATCTTTGTTGAGAATTTGTACTGAGTTGATAGGATGTACTATTCATAATGTCATATACACTTGTGTTATCTGAATCCATATTATAACTAGATTTATACGATTCAAACATCATGCTCATATCAGACTTATTGTTTATCTTATATTCCGATGTAAAATCAAATCCATCAGCTTTTGTGTCGTCAATTCTATTTTCGGTTGTATGAATATTATCTCCTGTTGAGCTTATAAGATCACGTGTTCCAATAGGTGCAAATCCATTTTTATATTTATAACCATTAACTGTAAAATTAAGTTTGGTAGCCTGGTAGTTAAAAGTTAAATCATTTTGGCTAGATAGTAATGTATTTTTTTTAGTTGTAGAGCCTAATTTTGCATTCCATCCATTGGCCGTATTCTTTTTCAATACTATATTCACAATACCGCTGTTTCCTTGTGCGTCATATTTCGCTGGTGGGGTTGTTATAACCTCTATTTTAGCAATATTGTCGGACTTTATAGTTTGTAGATAATTAGTTAATTCTATACCAGTTAGATGTATTATTTTATTATTAATCATTATTGATAATCCACTTTTTCCTATAATAGAAACTCCTTGTCGTTCGTCTACATATAACATTGGTGTGCTACGAAGCATATCGATACCATTCATACCTTGAGATACAATACTATTGTCTACATTAAAAATTAGTCGATCTACTTTACGTTCTATCAATTTCTTTTTGCCTACTACCCTAATTTCATTTAACTTTTTTATAGGGTCTAATTTTATTACACCTAAATCAATATTTTTATTTACTATAATTTCTTTTTCATAAAGAATATTTCCTAATTGTTTGATTTGTAAATTATAATTTCCTCTCTTTATGATTAGAGAAAACCCTCCATTTGAATTAATAAGTTCACTTTTTGAATTATTACCATCAATACTAAATAAAACTACCTCAGCAATTTCTAAAGATTTATTTGAATTATTCTCTATTGTACCAGTTATTGTAAACTGTGAAAAAACACTCATGGGGAATAATGCGATAAAAAAAAGAATTTTTAATTTTCTAATTAACATGTGTAATTTTATTTTAATTTAATACTTCTTGTCATTTAAATAAAAAAATGTATTATAATAATACTGTACTAAAGTTTGTGATTTTTGACAAGACAAATTTATATGTGTTTTTATTTTAATACAAACAATACAAGTTGGGATTCATGAATTTCGAGCCGAAATTCATGAAATTAAAATTTATTTTTCAGCTAAGTATTTGAAAATAAACAAGTTTTGTTTTTTTTTAAAGGAAAGTTTTTTTTGGATATAAATACTTATTTTTGTAAAATTTATTATAATTTAAATTATGAGATTTATTTTTAAGAAAGTTTTTATTTTTTATTTTTTATTCACAAATATAGTATACTCGCAAAAGTCTAATAATAAGTTAGATAATTTATCTTATGATAAATTAAAGACCATTTATTTTAATGTTTCTAAAACGGATTTTGAGAAAAACTTGTTAGCAAATACATTTATAAAGAAAGGGATAAAAGAAAAAAATAAAATTGGAATTGCAAGAGGTTACTACTATTTAGGTTTACTTTATTATGAAAATAACCCTAAAAGAGCCATAAAGTATCTGGATAGTGTGATTAAGTACTCTATTAATTCTAATGATAAAAGTTTTCCGCAAAATGCCTATAGAGAAAAAGCCTACTTACTCAGAAGAATATATAAATATGACGAGGCTATTCAGAATTATATTCTTGCTGAAAATATTGTTAAGAATACTAATTTAGATTTTTATTATAAAATAAAATTAGATATTGCAGAACTTAAATCTGAAGAATTAGGAGATGTTGATGAAGCACTATCTATTTACAAACAATGTTATAAGTATTACAAAACGAAAGATTTAAAAAATACTGATTATTCTTATTGCTATAATCAAACTTTGTTTGATTTAGCTGATGCTTTTAAAGCAATACAGGCTGTAGATTCTTCAACATATTATAACAGGTTAGGTTATCAAAATTCAGTAATAACAAAAAATGAGGAGGCAAAATATCTATTCGTACTAAATGAAGGAGCGAACCTAATATTGAAAAAAAAATATACGATTGCTATAGATAGTTTAAAGAAGGCTCTGCCTAAAATGATTGAATATAAAAATAAAATAAATATTCTTGCGGGATATTATTACTTAGGTAAAGTAAATGAAAATATAGGTAATAAGGTTGCTGCCCTCAAAAATTATATTACAGTGGATTCTGTGTATCAGAAAGAACAAATAATTTATCCTGAATTTACGGATGGGTATGATTTTCTAATTGAACATTATAAAACAATTGGGAATAAAGAATTACAATTAAAATATTTGAATACTTTGATGTGTATAGATAGCTCTAATCAAAAAAAATATAAAAAGCTAGATAAAATTATTAGGAAAAAATATGAAATTCCTAATTTATTAAAAAATAAAGAAAGTTTAATACAATCCTTGAAAGGAAAAAATGCATTTGCATTTTGGATTGCCTCAATATTGACTGTTTTGGCTCTGTTTTTATTTTTTTATATTATTCATCAAAGACAGACAACAAAAAAATATAAATTACGATTTGAAAAAATTATTGCTGATTCAAAAGAAAGTGCTACAGAAATTTTATACAATGAGATTAAAACAGAAGTAAAAAAGCAAAAAAAACAATCAATAGGAATAGGAGATGACGTGGTAGAACAAATCATGCATAAATTAAGTGTTTTTGAAAAACAAAAAGGTTATCTTAATCCAATAGTTTCTATTCAATTTATCTCAAAAGAATTTGAAACAAACACCCGATATTTATCTAAAATTGTAAATGAGTTTAAAGAAAAAAGTTTTTCACAATACATCAATGATTTGCGAATCGATTATGCAGTTAAAATTTTACAAGAGAACAATAAACTTCGAAAATATAGTATTAATGCTCTAGCAAATGAATTCGGTTTTAATAATGCAGAATCTTTTTCGACTGCTTTTTTTAAACAAACAGGTATAAAACCGAGTTTTTTTATTAAAGAATTAGAGTCTTATAAATCAGTAATTTAAATTTTAATTCTACACTAAATTCATAAATTCCGTGTAGAATATAGAATTTAATAATCGATGTGTTAATTAAGCTTTTATATTTGGGATAAATTAAAAAATTATAAAACAATGAAAAAAACTAAATTTGAATTAGAAAAGTTTAAAATTGCAACTTTAACAAACAAAAACATGAGAGTACTAAAAGGAGGATGGAATCGTAATGATCCTATGACAACAACAGGAACCACAAATGGTACTGGAAATTCATCTGAAAAGTGTTTAGTTTATATCAATTTTAAAGTTGATTAAATACCTTTGTTGTTTAAATTCATTTTGCATAATAAATATCATGAAATTTATTTATTTAACATTAGCTCTTATAATAATTAGTTGTACTTCAATAAACAAAAGTATTCCTAACTTAGGAAAGATAAAAGGATATTCAGAAACTTGGTATAGGAAAGACTATATTTCAAATGGAGTTCCAGGTATTTCACTAGATAAATTTCTTTTAAAATCAAAAAAAGTAAATAAAGAAAATCAAATCATTATTGCAGTATTAGATACCCAAATTGATACTAATCATGAAGATTTGAAAGGGATGATTTGGGTAAATAAAAGCGAAATTCCTGATAATAATATTGATGATGATTTCAATGGATATGTTGATGATGTTAATGGTTGGAATTTTATAGGAACAAAATCAGGAAATTATACAATTTGGGCAAATTTTGAATATACAAGGCTTATAAGGGAATATAATAATATTTTTAGAGATAAAAAAAGGGAAGAGATTCCAACTAAAGATTTGTTAAAATATGATGAATATCAAAGGGCTTTAGTTTGTCAAGATAGGTGGTTTAAATATTATGGAAATTATTTAAAATCTTTAAAATATAGTCTTACTATATATCCTTTAGCAAAAGATACACTCAAATATTATTTTTCTAAAGAAGATTATACGGTCAAACAGTTAGATAGTATGTATAGTTGTTACAAAATAAATGATAAATCTTTTAAAGAAAGGAGAGACAACGAGGATAAAGATTTTGGAGCATTAATCGCAGAAGTAAGATCAGATATTAAATCAAATACAAATTCTTTTGAAAAATTAAATAGCGAAAAAATTGAAATAGATTCCATTTGTAATAAAAATCTTAATTTAAATTATAATGAGAGAAAATTTATAGGGGATAACGAAAATGTATTAGAAAAGGGTTATGGAAATGGAAAAATAAATAATAAAATTGAAGGCATAAGAAGTTTGTATGGACACAATACGAAAGTTTCGAGCATCATTGCCGCCAATGTAAAAAATAACATTGGAATTAAAGGTTTTTCCGATAATATAAAAATAATGCCTTTGTCTATATCTCCATCAGGTGACGAACACGATAAAGATATTGCTATGGCAATATTTTATGCTGTAGATAATGGGGCAAAAATTATTAATATGTCCTTTTCGAAACAGTTTTCTCTACATCCTGAATGGGTTACTAATGCATTTAGATATGCTGAAAAAAATAATGTTTTGATTGTACATATTTCAGGTAATGATGCTTTTAATATAGATGAGAATCCTATTTATCCTAATGATTATCAATATGATAGCCTGTTTGAGGTTTGTGTTAATTTCATTAATGTAGGGTCGGTATCGTCTAAATTAGATAGCACCTTTGTATCGAGTTTTTCAAATTACGGAAAAAAGAATGTTGATTTATTTGCTCCTGGAGAGAATATATATACTGCTATTCCTGAAAACAAATACGATTATGATTCAGGTACTTCATTAGCTGCACCTATGGTCTCGGGTACTGCAGCTTTAATTTGGTTGTATTATCCTAATTTATCAGTACAACAAGTCAAACAAATTATTTTAGAATCTGGAACAGACTATGATTTGGAAGTATTGCTGCCTGGAGGAAATGGTAAAAAAGTTCCTTTTAGACAACTTTCCAAATCGGGTAAAGTTCTTAATGTTTATAGCGCAATGAAAATTGCTAAAAAAACCAGCATGTTAAAAAATAATGGATAATTACAGTATTCGTTCTTTCCCCAACTATGTTTTAAGGACACCCTCTTTTCCTGTCACTTATTATTTAAATTTAGTAGCTAATTATTCGTTGGATATAACTCTAGAAACGATTGAAGAACCTTTTTTTAAAGAAGCTATTAGATTAGCCTCTCCTGAATTTTTAGGTTTATTAGATAAGTTAAAAAAAAATTCACAATATTTTCCTTCAGAAAAAAAGAAGGCACTTGTTCTTACATTACTCAAGTATATAGCTCGAATATCATCAAGATGTACCCCTTTTGGACTTTTTGCAGGATGTACTGTTGGAAATTTTGAAAGAGAGACAAATATCATATTAAAATCAAATAATGAATTTGAACGATTTACACAATTCGACATGCAATTTTGGATAAGTTTTTTAAAAAAAATAGAAACCGAAAATAACTTTCGACAAGAAATCTTGTATTATCCTAATAATTCTATTTACTCTTTTGGGGATTTCTACCGTTATATAGAATATAAGTATAAAAATAAAAAAAGAGAACATGCAATAAGTGCCTTGCGCAAAACAGATTTTTTAGATCACCTACTAAAGCATTGTAATAATGGAAGTACTATTAATAAAATGGTCGTTGCCCTAGCTCATGATGAATCTGAACAAAATGAAGCCTTGTATTTTGTTGAGAAACTTATTGAATTTCAATTTTTTGTTAGTGAGTTGGAGTCAGGTTTGACAGGAAATGATGAATGGGAACGGGTTACCAGTGTTATTAGTAAAATTCCCAATACAGCAGACTTGCAAAAAATAATATACAATTTTAAAAAAAAAATACAAATTATAAATCGTTCATTGTTTAATGTAGAGGATACGTATTCTTTTATAAAAAAAACTATTGAAAAAGCAAATTTTGAATATGATGATAAATATCTTTTTCAAGCAGACTTAAATACTAAAACATTGTCAAATAAATTGAATGATGTAGTTTCAAAAAAAATAAAAGAAACGTTATTTTTTTTAAATAGCATTCAAAAAAAGCGTAAACACGATCCTTTAGAAAATTTTAAAAGAGCTTTTCTTCATAGATATGAGACCCGAGAAATGCTATTAACAACAGTTTTAGATACAGAAATAGGAATTGGCTATCTTCAAGATAATAAAGCGAATGATGATCATAATCTATTGGAGGACTTTTCGTTTCCCAATAGAGGGCAGAATAGTATTGAAGAACAATGGACAAATTTTGATCTATTTCTAGAAAATAAGCTAAAGACTTTTTTAAATGATGAAGAGTCATTTATAGTGTTGTCAAAAAAAGACTTTACTGAATTTGATACAAATTGTGATAATGTTCCTGCAACGTTTTCAGTAATGGTAGAAATTATTCGTGAGGATGATATAGAAATTATTTCGTTAGAATCTTCAGGAAATACAAGTGCTGCTAAGCTTTTAGGGCGATTTTGTAATGGTAATGAAGATATTCATAAGCTTACAAAACAAATTATATTAAAAGAAGAGGAATATCATAAAGATAAAATCACAGCTGAAATTGTACATATTCCTGAGTCAAGAACAGGTAATATATTAAAAAGACCCGTACTTAGACCTTATGAAATTCCATATCTTTCTAATACAAGTGTTAATGCTGATTTTAAAATTGAAATATCAGACTTAACAATCACAATAATTAATGACAGAATTGTATTAAAATCTAAAAAGCATAATAAAGAAGTAGTTCCGTTTTTATCCAATGCACATAATTATTCAGTTAATTCGTTACCAATTTATCATTTTTTATGTGATTTGCAGTATCAAGATATAAAACCTATTCATAATTTTAGTTGGGGGGTTTTAGAGTCCCATTATGATTTTTTTCCAAGAATATATTATCAAGAAGTAATAATTTCAAAGGCAAAATGGTTTATAACTCAAAAAGAGATACAATCATTTTTAGGACTAAAAGAAAATCTATTTCAAAATTTTATTATTTGGAAAAAAGATAGAAATATACCACGTTTTGTAAATTGGGTAGATTATGATAATACTTTATTGTTAGATTTAGATCAAGAAATTTGTGTTAAGTTATTTTTTAGATCTATTAAAAACTTTAATAAGGTAATTCTAGAGGAATTTTTATTTGCCGATAAATCTATCGTTACTAATGAATTGGGAGAAAATTTTGCCAATCAGTTTATTGTGTCATTTTATAAAGAGAAAAAAAAATGAAACGAAAATTTATTGTAGGTAGTGAATGGTTGTATTATAAAGTATATACAGGTGTAAAAATATCAGATATTATCTTGGTTGAAAAACTACGTCCAATTATAAAGGAATTAAAATCAAATAACTTGATAAAAAAATGGTTTTTTATTCGGTACAAAGATCCAGACGAGCATTTGAGGCTACGATTTTATAGTTCGAAAAAACAAAATTCATTGCAAGTAATTCAATATTTACATCCTGTTTTAGATGTGTTAGTTGAGGAAGATATTGTTTGGAAAGTGCAATTAGATACTTATCAAAGAGAGATTGAGCGATATGGTAGTGCCACAATGAAAGTGTCCGAAAGTCTTTTTCATTACGATAGTGAAATGATTTTAGAATATCTTTTATTAAAACCTAATTTTCTTGAAGAAGATACACAATTGCTTTTTAGTTTTCTAGCCATTGATAGTTTTTTGAATGCTTTTTCGTTGCAGAACAGTCAGAAACTTGAACTACTTGAAAAATTGCAATCGTCTTTTAAAGAGGAATTTAATGCAGATAAAATTTTAAAAAAAGAATTAGATAAAAATTATAGGATTTTGTTTTCTAAAATTGTTTCAATTTTAAAGAATAAAGATGGGTTTTTAGAATTACATGAGATTGTTACACACAAAGAAAATAAGATTAAAAAACTAATTTTAGAAGTAACGGGTAAATTAGAAATTTCTTTGCATTCTTTTATTAGTAGTCACATTCATATGATAATCAATAGACAATATGTGTCAAGACAAAGACAATATGAATGTTTAATTTATGATCACTTATATCGATATTATAAAACAATTCAATACGAAAAACTTAAATAAATTTACTACCTAGACTATTTGTAAAAGTATAATCGAATGTAAAATATCTAGTCATTTTATACAACTAAATGTAAAGTAAATTATAAAAATATGATAGACTAACAAAATAAGATGTTTACGATCTTTTGAGGTCAGGCTAATTTGACTTATTTTGAACTATTTTATTTTAAACACAAATTTCTTTAGATAGTAATAAAAGTCAATTTCTGAAATTATTGTTAAATAAATCGCAATCATTTAGAGAAATGAATATTAAAAATTAGTTTTGTCATATCACTTACAGATTGTAGTAACATTACATATAAATCATTATGAAATTAAAGAATATTGTATTCCTATTATTAGCAATAATATTAGGCGGAATGATTTTTTACCGCATTTCAGAAAATAAAAGCAAAAACGACGAAGGAGGGAAAGGAAAAGGTGGTGGAGATAAAAAACCAGCTAAAGTAACTGGTATTGTTCTAAAATCTCAAGTTTTTTCAGATAATCTTTCACTTTCAGGATCTATTGATGCAAATGAACAAATTGAAGTTCGTAGCGAAGTATCGGGAGTTGTAGAAAGTATTAACTTCAATGAAGGAACACTTGTTAGTAAAGGACAACTGCTTTTCAAAATTAATGATATTGAATTGCGTGCACAACTTTCACAAGCTAAAACAAAACAAACACTAGCCTCAGAAAATGAACGTAGGGCTAAACTTCTCCTTCAAAAAGAAGCCATCAGTCAAGAAGAATATGATATTGCTAGTGCTGATTTTCGTTCGGCACAGGCGCAAACCCAATTAATTCAGGCTCAAATTGCTAAAACAAGTGTTCGTGCTCCTTTTTCAGGAAAAATCGGACTGCGTTCTATTTCTAAAGGAACTTATGTAACGCCAACAACAGTTGTGGCTAATTTGATTAACACCAATCAAGTAAAAATCACATTTTCAATCCCAGAAAAATATGCCACTTTGATGAAGGTCAATTCTCCATTGTCATTCACAGTTGCTGGGTCAAAAGAAAATTATACTGCAAAAATTTACGCCATCGAACCACAAATCGATGTTACCACACGAACCTTACAAATGCGTGCCATTGCTCAAAATGCAGAAGGGAAACTTATTCCTGGAACATTTGCTAATGTAGCATTGCCTTTAGAAAATATTAAAGATGCATTATTGGTTCCAACAGAGGCGCTTATTCCAATTCAAAATGGTAAAAAAGTGTTTATTGCTATAAATGGAAAAGCAAAAGAGGTTATTGTAGAAACTGGTGCTAGAACAGATAAAAATGTATTGGTAATTTCAGGATTAAAAGTAGGAGATACCCTTTTAACAAATGGAGTAATGACATTAAAAGATGATTCAGCTGTAAAAGTGAATTTAAAATAAGATAAACCTAAATATTCAAAAAACTATGAGTTTATCCACCTTAAGCATAAAAAGACCCGTTTTAACAATCGTACTCAACCTAATGTTGATACTTTTTGGTATAATAGGTTATACCTATTTAGGAGTTCGAGAATTCCCTTCTATTGATCCCGCTCAAATTTCGGTTAGAACTAGTTATTCTGGTGCCAATGCTGATATTATCGAATCTCAAATTACTGAGCCACTAGAAAAAGCCATAAATTCTATTGATGGAATCAGAAATATTTCTTCTTCAAGTAACCAAGGAAGTAGTAATATAACTATTGAATTTAATTTAGATAAAAACTTAGAAGAAGCAGCAAATGACGTTCGTGATAAAGTATCACAAGCCGTTCGAAGTCTTCCACAAGATATCGATGCACCTCCAGTAGTATCAAAAGCTGATGCTGATTCCGAACCGATAATTACCATGACCGTTCAGAGTGATAATAAGAATGTTTTAGAACTCTCGGATTATGCAGATAATGTAATTGCACAACGTTTGCAAACCATCCCAGGAGTAAGTAGTGTGCAAATTTGGGGACAACGAAAATATGCTATGCGTTTGTGGCTCGATCCTGTTAAATTGGCTTCTTATGGCTGTACTGTTGCCGAAGTACGAGAAGCATTAAATAAACAAAATGTTGAGTTGCCATCGGGAAAATTAACAGGTGCAAACACAGAGTTGACTGTAAAAACTATAGGAAATATATCTACTGAAGAAGGGTTTAATGATATTATTATCAAGGCAGATGGTGATAAAATTGTTCGTTTAAGTGATATTGGTAAAGCTTCTTTAGAAGCAGAAAATCTGGAAACAAAATTATCTGATTCAGGGCAACCTATGGTAGGAATGGCAATTATCCCTCAGCCAGGAACAAATTATTTGGATATTGCCGATGCTTTTTACAAACAATATGATCAGCTAAAGAAAGATTTACCCAAAGATTTTAAACTAAATATTGCTATAGATAACACTGTTTTTGTTAAAAAAGCTGTGTTAGAAGTGGCAGAAACACTGTTGCTTTCTATTATTTTAGTAGTCTTAATTATCTATCTTTTTTTTAGAGATTGGGCAATCGCTTTCCGACCATTAATAGATATTCCAGTTTCATTAGTTGCTACTTTTTTTATCATGTATTTATGTGGTTTCTCTGTAAATGTATTGACACTTTTAGCCATCGTTTTAGCTACAGGATTGGTGGTGGATGATGGGATAGTGGTTACTGAAAATATTTTCAAAAAAGTAGAAGAAGGTATGTCGCCTATTGAAGCAGCGATCAAAGGGTCTAATGAAATTTTCTTCGCAGTTATTTCAATTTCAATTACTTTAGCTGCCGTATTTTTACCTGTAATTTTCCTAGAAGGTTTCGTAGGAAGATTATTCCGAGAATTTGGAGTCGTTATTGGAGCTGCAGTTTTGATTTCGGCATTCGTTTCCTTGACATTAACACCTATGTTAAATGCTTATTTGATGAAAGGTGGTGAACAAAAAAAATCAAAATTTTATAACCTAACCGAGCCTTATTTTCAGAAAATGAATTCGACTTATGCAGAAGCGTTAACAGGATTTATGAAGAAAAAATGGTTGAGTTTTCCTATATTAATTGCTTGTTTTGGATTAATTTATTTATTCTTCAATATCATTCAAAAAGAAACAGCACCATATGATGATAGAAGTTTTATTGGTGTTAATGTAACTGCTCCAGAAGGCGCTTCTTATGATTATATGGATAGATTCATGAATGAACTAACTCAATTGGTTAATGATTCTATTCCAGAGAAAAAAGTGAGTTTAATCATAACTTCACCAGGATTTGGATCGTCATCTGTAAATAGTGGAAGAGCTAGAATTTCATTAGTACAGCCTGGAGAAAGAGAAAAATCGCAGAAGGAGATAGCTGAGAAATTGACTAAATGGACTAAACAATATGTAGATGCTAAGGTTTCAGTTTCAGAGTCGCCTACAATTGCCGTAAATAGAAGAGGAGGATTGCCAATTCAGTATATCATACAAGCGCCTAACTTCAAAAAATTAGAAGAGAAAATACCTCAGTTTATGGAGGAAGCTGCTCAGGATCCAACATTTTCAAACACAGATGTCAATCTAAAATTCAATAAACCAGAGATTTACGTTACTATCGATAGAGAGAAAGCACAAAGTTTAGGTGTTTCTGTAATTGATGTAGCACAAACATTACAGCTTTCATTAAGCGGACAACGTTTTGGTTATTTTATGAGAAATGGAAAACAATATCAGGTTCTGGGACAATTTGACAAGAAAGATCGAAATGCACCTATGGATTTAACATCTATTTTTGTAAAAAACAAAGAAGGAAAATTAATTCAGTTGGATAACTTAGTAACTATCGAAGAACAAAGTAGTCCTCCGCAATTGTATCATAATAATAGATATATGGCTGCTACCGTCTCTGCGGGCTTAGCTCCAGGAAAAAGTATTAGTGATGGTATAGAAGCTATGGAACGTATAAAAACAAAAGTACTTGATGACACTTTTACGACTGATTTATCTGGAGAATCTCGCGATTTTGTTGAAAGTAGTTCCAATACTTCTTTCGCATTTGGATTGGCTTTGTTGTTGATTTATTTGATTCTTGCGGCACAGTTTGAAAGTTTTATCGATCCGTTTATTATTATTTTAACAGTGCCAATGGCAGTTGCTGGAGCCTTATTTTCATTATGGCTTTTCGGACAAACATGGAATATATTCAGTCAAATTGGAACTATTATGTTAATAGGTTTGGTGACCAAAAATGGTATTCTGATTGTCGAATTTGCTAATCAATTGCGAGAAGAAGGAAGACCTAAATTTGAAGCCATTATTGAAGCCTCCGAATCTCGATTAAGACCTATTTTGATGACTAGTTTAGCCATTGCTTTAGGTGCTTTGCCTATTGCGCTTTCTCTTGGTGCGGCTTCAACTAGTAGAATAGGAATGGGAGTTGTCATCGTTGGAGGAACATTATTTTCATTGATGTTAACGTTATTTGTAATTCCGTCTATTTATTTTATGTGGTCTAAAGCGCGCAAACACCGACCAGAATTTGATCATATTAAAGAATATGAAAATGAATAATAATATGAAGTATAAAATCTTTTTTCAGTTGCTAATTTTGCTTGCTGTTCCTGTTGCAATTCAAGCGCAAGAAGTTTTAAAGCTTGAAGATGCAGTAAGTATTGCATTAAAAAATAATTATGACATTAGAATTGCTTCAAACGCTGGAAAGATAGATTCAGTAGGTGTGAGCATTGCAAATGCTGGAATGTTACCAAGATTAGACGCTACCTTGACTCAAAACAACAATATTCAATATTCGAAACAAACGAGATCAACAGGTGAAGTTCAAGAATTAAATAATGCTAAAAACAACAGTTTAAATTATGGTGTGACTTTGGGTTGGACAGTCTTTGACGGTTTCAAAATGTTTGCGCGTTACGATCAGTTGAAAGAACTTCGTAAACAAGGTGATGCCGAATTAAAAATGACCATTTTAACCAAAGTTAGTGATGTCATGACTACTTATTATGATTTGGTACAACAGCAACAATTATTGAAAGCATTGGATACCACAATTGTCATCTCTAAACAAAGATTAAAAACTGCGGAAAATAGATTTACAATTGGAAAGGCATCGAAATTAGAAGTATTGAATGCTCAAGTAGATATGAATACGGATGCAACGACTTTTTTGCGTCAAAAGGAAACGTATGAAAACACAAAAATTCAATTCAATCAAATATTAGCAAGAGATGTTTCGACTAATTTTACTGTTTTGGAAACGGTTGAAATTGATGATAAATTAGTATTATCAGATTTAAATGATTTGGCAACAAAACAAAATCCGCAATTACAATTGATACTAATCAATAAAAGAATATCGGAATTGGATTTGAAACAAATTCGTGCCAATCGTTATCCAACTATAAAATTAAATACGGGTTATATATTTAATGAAACCCAGTCGAGTTTAGGTTTTACTTCGCAATCATCAAGTAGAGGTTTAAATTATGGGGTTTCTGCATCGTTAAACATATTTAACGGATTTCAACAGACTCGTAATGAAAAAATAGCCAAGCTTCAGATCGAAAATTCAAGTATTGCTATCGAAAAACAAATACAAATGTTAAATGGGCAATTGGCTATGGCTTTTCAAACATATGTAACAAATATTGAATTGTCTAAATTAGAGGAAAATAACGAAGCGATTGCCAAAAATAATTTGGAAATTACTTTAGATAAGTTTAAAATAGGAACTATTACAACACTCGAATTCCGAAGTGCACAACAAAATTATGTAAATGCGATAGCAAGAAATAGCAGTGCTAAGTTTCAAGCAAAAATTTCGGAAGTAACACTGAAAGAAATAGCCGGAAATATTAAGTTTTAAATATAAAAAAAGCGCCAAGAAATTGGCGCTTTTTTAGTTTTATAGAGTTGTGATTTTCTTTAAGTCTGCAATGGTTTGTGTTGGGTTTTCAGCTTTGAAAACATAACTTCCAGCAACTAAAACATCGGCACCAGCGTCTACTAATTGTTTGGCGTTTTTATTTGTTACGCCACCATCAATTTCAATAATAGTATTTGCTCCTTTTTTTAGAATTAATTCTTTTAGTTTTTTAACCTTTTCGTAAGTGTTTTCTATAAACGATTGTCCGCCAAATCCTGGATTTACGCTCATAATACAAACTAAATCAATATCATTAATAATATCTTCCAATAATGCAACGCTAGTATGTGGATTTAATGCCACTCCAGCTTTCATTCCTTCAACTTTTATAGCTTGCAAAGTTCTATGAAGATGCGTACACGCTTCATAATGTACTGTCAAAATATCTGCTCCAAGCTTTGCAAAAGTTGGGATAAATCGTTCAGGTTTAACAATCATCAAATGTACATCGATAGTTTTCTTGGCATGTTTGTTTATTGCTTCTAAAACGGGCATTCCAAAAGAAATATTCGGTACAAAAGCACCATCCATAATATCAATATGAAACCAGTCGGCTTCAGAATTGTTAATCATTTCGATGTCGCGCTGTAAGTTAGCAAAATCCGCGGCTAGTACTGACGGAGCAATAAGTGTATTTTTCATGTTATGTAGTTGTATTGTTGGTGCAAAGATAATATAAAAAATAAAACTCCGGAAACCCGAGCGAAGCGAACAGACTGGGGTTTTATTTGCCTTGCAAAAAATAAAACTCCGGTAATCAGCCGGAGTTTCAATCATCAATCAAAAAACGAACAGTTAATCAAACTGTTAGTCATCGGTTTTAGGATTACCCTAAATACGTTTTCAAGATTTTACTTCTTGAAGTATGTTTTAATCTGCGGATTGCTTTTTCTTTTATTTGACGTACACGCTCACGAGTCAAATCGAAAGTTTCTCCAATTTCTTCTAATGTCATTGGGTGTTGATCTCCAAGTCCAAAATACAAACGAACCACATCAGCTTCACGAGGTGTTAATGTTTCTAGAGAACGTTCTATTTCTGTACGTAAAGATTCGATAATTAATTCTCTATCAGGATTAGGTGATTCTCCAGAACGTAAAACGTCATAAAGGTTAGAATCTTCACCTTCAACTAAAGGCGCATCCATAGATAAGTGACGACCAGAGTTTTTCATACTCTCTTTTACGTCATTTACAGTCATATCTAATTCTTTGGCAATTTCTTCAGCAGATGGTGGACGCTCATTAGATTGCTCTAATAAAGCATACATTTTGTTGATTTTATTGATAGAACCAATTTTATTTAATGGCAAACGAACGATACGAGATTGCTCTGCTAATGCTTGAAGAATCGATTGACGAATCCACCAAACGGCATACGAGATGAATTTGAAACCACGAGTTTCGTCAAAACGTTGTGCAGCTTTTATTAGACCTAAATTTCCTTCATTAATTAAATCGGGAAGTGTTAATCCTTGGTTTTGGTATTGTTTTGCTACCGAAACTACGAAACGCAAATTTGCTTTTGTTAGTTTTTCTAACGCAGCTTGATCTCCAGCTTTTATTCTTTGAGCCAATTCTACTTCTTCATCGGCAGTAATCAAATCTACTTTTCCAATTTCTTGTAAATATTTGTCTAACGATGCAGTTTCACGATTGGTAACCTGCTTGGTAATTTTTAACTGTCTCATTGTAGTTTCTCCTTAAAAGTTATAAGTGTACAAGTAGTTATACGTAATGAGTTTGTAAAAAGTTACAAAAAAGATAAATTATTTTTAAAACAAATCAAAAAAACCGTTTCAAATTAATGAAATGAAGTTTTATTTTACTTCAATAATTGTGGAGACATAAACAGCAATACCTTTATCGGAAAATCCTTCAAGTATTATTTCAAATTCACCAATAACATCAGATGTAAAAAAGGATATTGTTTGTTCTTTGTTTTCTAGTTTTACATCAGGTTGCCATAATAACTGGTATCTGTAATCTGGAATTCTAGAATTAATATTGTTTCTATAATCTGTTTTGTAGTATTCTTTTTTTTGTAAAGGTCTTAAAATATTTGGTTTTATTATAAAATCGCCATTTATCTTACTTTCGTAATCATAGTTCTTAGTTGTAAGAGCTACGACTCCGTTATATAATTTGGTTCCAAAATAATACCCGCCTTTTACAATATTTATTTTATAGATATTGTCTGCTTTATGTTGGAAAAGCTCATTTATATCTTGAATTATTAGTCCGTCAACTATTACTAATGCAGGTATTTGTAATTCGCTATTTACATCATAATCATATAGGTGTAATGTATAATTGTTATTTGTTGTTTTATAATACATTCCGTCAATAATTTCTATAATTGTTTCTTTGAGTGTGGGAAATCTTGTGTAATCATCAAGAATGTATTCTTTTGATGTAAAGTCGTAAAACTTTCTCGTGCTTTTTGTATTTATTAAATTGTCTTTTTTATTATTATGATAAGCATTTTCTATTTGACTAGCAATAGACTTTTCTTCAATAATTTTTTTAAGTTCTGTACTAAGTTTTAATTCATTGAAGCTTAGTGAAGAGTAATCAGGAGATTTAGTATTATTAATTTCAATTTTGTAATTTTCTTTATCGGAATCAATAATTTGAATAACTACATTAGAGCTTGGAAAAGAATTTTCTAAATTAAATATAAATTCACCGTTTTTGTTTGTTTTGGTAATTTTGAATGCATAATTTTCTCCAGGAATTGATAGAGAAATATTTTTATCCTCAACAGTATTTGTGTTTAATTTTGACTTGATTTTTCCAGATATAATTTCTCCTCTAAATTCAGGGATTATTAATTTTTCAGAATTAAAATTACTGTCAATATTTGAATTTATTTTTGATTTGCTGAAATTTACTGAGTTTAATTTCTTTTTTAATGAAAAGGAATCAATTTTCCTTACAGATATTGAGTAACTTCCTTTTAGTGATTCTTTGATTATATTTGATTGGATTTCTAAATTAACGATTTCTCTATTTGAATATGTTGTTTTATTTGTACCAATACTAATATTATTAGTTGTTTCTTCTGTCAGTTTTTCAATTTTAGAAATATTTTTTTCTGGGATATTATTATCTAAGTTGTTGTTACTAATTTGATAAGGATTTACAATAAATATATCAATATTGAAGTAGTCAAGACTAGATTTATTTAACATCCAATTTGTATAGCCAATCAATTTGTAGTTTCCAGTTTCTAAGGTTGTAGGGATGAAAAAATCTCCGTAACCTATTCCTTTTTCTAAAAATAGTTTTTGTGTAAATACTTTTTTCTTATTACTGTCTACAAGTTCGACATAGGCAATTTTACTAAAAACAGAAACAGAATTGGTATTGTTGTTCAGACAAAATAGTTTATATAGTAAATTCTCACCTGTTAAAAAAACATTGGTGTTTGTATTAATAAAAATTGATTCATTAATTTTTTCATCAATGGTTTTTAATTCAGAAATTGAATTTTTATTTTGAGCAAAAGTTACTTGCTTATTAAATAATAAGGTTAATATTAGTATGTATTTTAGTCTATCCAAAATGAGGGTCTTATGTTGTTAGAAAATGATGTGCAATCTCCACATTGTATGGGGTAAAGTATGTATTTATCTCCGTAAAATCCAGCATAAACTTTATTTCTGCTTTTTATCCATGATAATATTTCGTTTCCATAGCAATTTGGGTCTACATAGCTGAAACAAAAGCCAAAAGCATATTCTATATTATTGTCTTGGTTTATTTCAGGACAATCGTAAGGATATTTGGGTAATTGTTCTCCAGGAAAAATATCAGCATAGTTAAAGAAAATTCTTTTTTCTGAATATGATGATACGTCAAAATTGCCTATAACTTTTTCGTTTGGGTTGTCTTCGGATTTTATATTTCCTGAAAAATAGCCGGGTTGATTTTGTGATAAAATACTTCCTGAACTAGACATTTTTTTTAATGTTTCATAAAAAGTATAGGCCTTGAGATTTTGAACATACTGTTTTACTAAAATGCTATATCTATTTATTAAAATATGATCACTACTACTTATAAATCGCACAGGATAATTTACCCTATCCTCAGATAAATTATTTGTATTTGTTAAAATAATGTTTTTTGATTTTTCAGTTGAAAAACAAATTTTTGCTTCAGTTGTTCTTGTTTGAAATAAAAGTTCGCCAGGTGGGTTTGATCCAAGAGGGAAATAATTTGAAATAGCTTCTTGTTCTAGCCATTTAGGGGCAATTATCTTATAAGTTTCATCATATTCATATCTATAATATTTTGATGTGTTTGTAGGGTCAAAACTATTGACTTTTATTTCAACACCGCGAATGCCATCTTTTATTATAACTGATGGAACAATGTTTTGTATCGGATTTACAGTTGTTAGTTCTTCATTAGAAGAGATATATGACTTCCCATCATTAGTTGTTATGTGTAACTGGTAATTTCTGTTGGCTATTGCTTGAAACTCTGAAGTAGAAATATATTTACCGTTATTCTCTTCAAAATCATATTTATTCCCTAAATTATCTATAATATAAGCAATTGCTCCTGTCTCAAACTTAGGTCCGTTTTCTTCTAAAGTATAAGTTCTAGAAAGTTTTATTTCCTGTTTTTTGAATTCGTTAGTTATAGTTGCTTCAATAACAATGGCATTTTCAAAGTTATTTGTTTGAAGGGCATAAGGTTCTGTACAACCAACCATGCATAGGATTATTATTACTAGAATATGTGGAATTAAAATTCTTTTTTTCATAACCATTAAAATTTAAAATTATAAGTTATTGTTGGTACTGGAATTCCAAAAATAGATGTTTTGTAGGCTTTTACTTTACCATCTTTTGTTACGAAATATACAGAATATGGATTATTCCTTCCTAAAAGATTGTAAACAGAAATATTCCAGAAATTATGTGCTAGTTTCTTTATTTTATGATTACCTTCTATATTTATACCAATATCTAGTCTGTAATAATCGGGTATTCGGAACTTATTTCTATCACTATATAACGTGTATTCGGCATTTCCAAAGGTATATTTCCCAATAGGATAGGTTATAGGTCTTCCAGTTTGATATATAAAGTTAGCAGAAAAACTGTAACGTTGTGTAAATTTATAATTTAAAACGGCACTAAAATCATGCGGTTTGTCAAAATTTGTTGCAAAATATTGTCCATTATTTACTTTTTCTTCATTAAATTGGCTATCTAATTTTATAAATGCTCTAGAATAGGTATATCCTAGCCATCCGTTTAATCTGCCCTCAGTTTTTTTCACTAGAAACTCTATTCCATATGATTTGCCTTCTCCTTGTAGCAATTCGGTTTCAAGATTTTCATTTAGCAGTAAATTTGCGGCTACTTTATAGTCTAAAATATTTTTAGATTTCTTGTAATATCCTTCGATACTTAATTCTAAATCTTCATATTCAATGTTTTTAAATAGACCTAAAGAAAATTGTTGTCCACTTTGTGGTTTCACATTTAAATTAGATAGTTTCCAGGTATCAGTCGGGGATTGTGTTGTGTTACTTGATAATAAATGGATATATTGAAAAGTTTTATCATAACCAGCTTTAATTGAAAAATCATCATTAAACATATATCTCAATGCTAATCTTGGTTCAAAACCACTTGAAGTGTTTATAATTTGGTTATTGCCAAATTGTTTCTCTTCAATAACAGTAGCTTCATTTAATGGAAGTCCTTCTTCGTAGATTTTCTGTGTCGATTTTCCCAATGCCATAAATACAGAATATCTGACACCTAAGTCTAATAATAATTTTTTTGTTAGTTTATAATTATCTGATATAAACCCTGCGGATTCTAAACCTTTCTCTTTGTCTATATTAATAGGCAACAATAGTGAATTAGGATCTTTTGCGTTAAAATCGCCAGGAGTTATGTTGTATAATTTGCTTGAAATTCCATAAGTAAATTTGTGTTTGCCACTATTAGGTAGATAGGTAAATTTAAAAATTGCTTGAGATTCATTGATTTTAAAACCAAAATCAAATGCATTTAGGTCGTTTGAATCATAATCAATATTAAACTTGTATTCGCTATTTGTGATGTTTAATTCACCTTTGTTTCTATCATTAAAATTATGTTTCCATTTTAGAGAGATAAGTCTATTACTATATTTATATAAAGAATCTGATGTAATACTATACGCATCTTTACTATAATATAAAGTGGTTTCTATCGAGTTGTCTTTGTTTATTTTATGATTGTATTTTGCAAATAGATCGTAAAAGGAAGCTTCGCTATTCTTTAGTTTTTCGTCTTTTAAACTTCTTAAAATCCATCCAGAATAAGTTGCTCTTCCGCCTATAAAGAGACTCGCCTTTGTTTTTATTATAGGAATTGAAGCTGTGAGATTACTAGTTACAGGCCCTATTCCTCCTTCTCCTACAAATTTATCAAGCTTTCCATTTTTTGTTGTTATATCAAAAACTGAAGATAATCTTCCTCCAAATTCAGACGGGATTCCACCTTTATAAATATCTACTTTACTTACAGTATAAGGATTTATAGCTGAGAAAAAACCAAAAAAATGAGCAGGATTGTATATGGTAGCGTTATCTAAAAGAATTAAATTTTGATCTTCTTTTCCGCCTCTAACATTAAAACCGGCCGAACCCTCACCAGCAGTTTTTATTCCAGGTATTGTTAAAGCTACTTTTAGTACATCTCTTTCACCTAAGACTAGTGGTATGTTTTTAATTCCTTCTGCATCAATCGTTGTTACTCCAGTAATAGCGGCTCTTATATTTTGTTTTCTTTTTCCTTTTACAGTTACTTCGTTAAGTTGATTTATTTTTTCAGAAATTTCTATATTTAGTTTTCCATTACTATATACAACGATTTTCCGAGTTGCTTTTTTATGGTTTAATGATTCGGTTTCAATAATATTCATTCCTGATGGGATTTTTAAAATGTAATATCCGTCTTTATTAGTACTTGTGCTGATTTTTGTATTTTTAACGGTAATTGTAACATCGGATAGAAACTCTCCGTTTTTACTATTTTTTATGTATCCGGAGAGTGTGTATAAATCTGATTCTTGTTCTGCAGACTCTTTTCCGACCAAAGTTATAGCTTTATTATATTCCAAAGTAGAATTGTTTATTGAATCATATTGCTGAAAAAAAATTGGTTTTGTCAATATAGTTTGACTATTTGAATTAAGGGTTTTT
>NZ_JBDTQE010000014.1:0-45615 GCF_039932285.1 Flavobacterium sp. | reverse complement strand
GTTAAATTATTCGCAGCTAATGTTAAAGGTTTATTTGTTTAACCTAAATTTTTAGTAATTTTGACTTAAAAATAATTTCAGATGAAAACATTTTCTTATATCATAATCGTTGTTGCTGTAATTTTTATTGGGATTAATGTCTCGATGTTAGATTTTAAAAACCTATTTGAAGGTGAAAGCTTGATTGCATTAATTGGGATTTTAGCTGTTTTATGTGCTGTGGTTATTTTGTTGATTTTTAAATTGTCTAAATCGATAGAAGAAAAGCTTAAAAAACAATCATAATGTTCGACGTTCTTATCATTGGGGGAGGTGTTTCAGGAGTTTCCTGTGCTTTAGTTTTAGGATCTGCTCAAAAAAAAATTTTTGCTCAAAATAAAAATATAGCAATCATCACGCATCAAAAAACTTCCTCACTTCAAGATGCTATTTTCTATAACTCATATGGTATAAATTCTGGGAAATTAGGATCAGAAATTCTATCAGAAAGCATAGTACAATTACAAGAAAACTATCCACATATTACTCAGATAGAAAAGGAAAAAGTAATTTCAGTTTCTGGTGAATTTGGTAATTTTATAGTTACTACAAATAAAAACAGTTATAAAGCCAGGATTATTGTAATTGGAATTGGTTCTTCAAACTTATTTTCAATAAGCGGATTAGAAAAATATTTAGAACCACACAAAAAGTCATTGGTAGAAAAAAATAGAATTCAACTAAAAAATAATGACCAAAAAGTTGTTGAAGGGATTTATGTTGTAGGAACACTTGCTGGACATCGAAGCCAACTTTCTATTGCAGCAGGAAGTGGAGCTGCAGTTGCTACAGATATTCTTACTTTATGGAATAATGGTGCCGAAACACATATTCACGATAGTATAAGATAATATTCATTAAATATATAACGGATTATTTTATACTTACTTTTAGATTAACTTTGTGTTTTATAATTTTTTAAAATGAATTACATATTAAATATAGAAACTGCTACAAAAAATTGTTCTGTCGCTTTATCGCAAAACGGAGATGTTATTGCTTGCAAAGAAATTGCGGAAGCAGGTTATTCTCACGCAGAAAAATTACATGTTTTTATTGAGGAAATTCTAAAAGAAAACAAACTTACTTTCAAAGATTTATCAGCCATTGCAATTAGCCAAGGGCCAGGCTCTTATACAGGTTTGCGCATAGGGGTTTCGGCGGCAAAAGGGTTGTGTTATTCGTTAGATATTCCTCTAATTGCGATTGATACTTTAGAAGTTTTGTCTAGAAAACTTACCATGGAAAGCGGAATCATTATTCCCATGATTGATGCCCGAAGAATGGAGTGTTATACAGCTATTTTTAATAATAAACACGAAAAAATTAGAGAAGTAAAAGCCGAAATTATCGATGAAAATTCTTTTCGAGAAATAACTGAAACAATACATTTTGTTGGTGATGGTGCTTCTAAATGTAAAAATATCTTAACCGATGTAAAATTTGTTTACCATAACGAAATAGTGTTCCCGTCGGCAAATGAAATGAGCAAAATCGCTTATGATAAATACAAAAAAAACGACACCGTTGATGTCGCTTATTTTGAACCTTTTTATCTAAAAGATTTTATGATGACTGTATCGTCAAAATAAAATTAGTCTGCCATTTCGTCTGCAGCTTTTTCAGTAGTATCTGTAGCAAAATTACTAACTTTTTCTTCAACAGTTCCAACAGCTCCATGAGCCATTTCTTCTGCTTTATCCATTAGATCTCCTGCTTTTTCTTTTACAGTTTCCACAACATTATCTATAGTTGCTGCTGCTTGCGGAACATATTCTTTAATTTTATCTCCTGCTTGCTCAGCAAAATCTTCTACTTTGTCCATAAGTGGCGCAGCACTTTCTTTTGCTTTTGCAATCGCATCATCAGCAAAATCTCCTGCTTGGTCAATTATTTCATCTATTTTTTTTGAGCCAAATATTTTCTTAAAAAAACTTCCTACTCCCATTTTGTTTAAATTTTAGTTATTCATGTAAAAATACATAATTTTGTTTAAATTATATTTCTAAATTGTTAAATATTTCCTGAATTGTAGATTTTGGTATCAAACAAGTTCTATTTTGACAAACATAAAATAAGTTTTCATTTTCGATAAATCGATTTTCTAAAAATGGTAATTCCGATTTTTTTGTACTTCCAGCAATAATAATGTGTGGCAAATATTTGGCATTTATTTCATAACTGTTTAACAATGCATTATCACCACAAATTGCCAATTCTTTATTGTCTTCAGATAAATTCATCCATAAATTTAACCAGTTCGAATAAGCCGATGCATAATCGATATTCGGAATCATATGATGCAACATTTGTAATGCTATTTTCTCATAATAATTGTTGCTAAATAAAATACTCAAAACGTATAAATTATTAGCCATAACTGAGTTTGAGGCTGGCATAACATTGTCTTCGGTTTCGAAATGTTGCGCAATAAGTTGTGCCGAATTCCTAGAATTGAAAGCAAAAAACTGTTGTTTTTCATCATAAAAATTATCAAAACAATAATCCGTTAGTCGTTTGGCTTGATGCAAATATTTTTCTTCTAAAGTCGCTTGGTATAAACTGATAAAGGCATCAATTGTAAAGACATAATCTTCCAAGAAACCTTCAATAGTACTTTTGTTGTATTTGTAAGAACGATACAAAAATCCTTCTGGCGACCATTGTTTGTCTATGATAAATTGGGCGTTCTTTTTGGCAATAGCCAAATATTTTTCATTTCCTAACGCATTATGCGCCTCTACATATCCTTTTAGCATAATCGCGTTCCAGGAAGTGAGCGATTTGTCATCGAGTCTTGGTTTTTCTCGTTTTTCTCTTTCAATAAAAAGTAATTGCTCCCATTTTTTCTTCTTGTTTTGCAATTCGTTTTCGGTCAAGCCAAATTGTGAAGCAATACTTTCTAAAGATTGACTTTGTATTAAAACATAATTATCATGTTCCCAAAAACCAAAATCATTTATGTTAAACAGATTGCTAAAAATTTCAAAGTCATTTTGCAATATTTCTTGTAATTGATCTTTTGTCCAAACGTAAAAAGCGCCTTCTTCGAGTTTGTTATTTTGGTTTAAACTATCGGCATCAAGCGCGGAATAAAAGCCATTATCTGAATTTAGAAATTCTCTTTCAACGAAAGTTAATGTTTTCTCGATTACTTCTTTATACAAAGGATTTTTGGTTCTTTTGTATGCTTGTGCGTATAAAGAAATGAGTTGTCCGTTGTCATATAACATCTTTTCGAAATGTGGAACGTGCCAACGAATATCGACCGAATAACGTGAAAATCCGCCATCTATAGTATCAAAAAGCCCGCCATGAGCCATTTTAGTCAGTGTTAAATCGACAAAATTAAGTAAATCTAGAGATTGTGTTTGAAAACCATAACGTTGCAAGAACAAATAATTGTTGGGCATCATAAATTTAGGAGCACGAGCGTAACCGCCATATTCCCAATCGAAACTTTTAGACCATTTTTCGACTAATGGTTTGATATTATTAGTATGATTTTGTTCCTGAGAAGTATTGTGTTCTACAATACCTAAAGCCTGAATGCCTTGGTGCAATTTCTCAGCGTATTCGATGATTTTTTCGGGATTGGAAATGTACATTTCATGAAGTTGTTGGAGCGTATTTGTCCATTCTTCTTTTCGGAAATAGGTGCCACCCCAAACTGGTCGTCCGTCGGGAAGGCAAACGACATTAAGTGGCCAACCGCCACGATTGGTCATCATTTGAACAGCTTTCATATATATTGCATCAACATCTGGGCGTTCTTCACGATCTACTTTTATAGAAATAAAGTTTGGATTCATTACCGATGCGACTTCTTCGTTTTCGAAACTTTCGTGTTCCATCACGTGACACCAGTGGCAAGCGGAATATCCGATGCTTATAATGATGAGTTTGTTTTCTTTTTGAGCTGTTGCCAATGTCCTTTCTGACCAAGCTTGCCAATGTATTGGATTGTCGGCGTGTTGTAGTAAATAGGGACTGGTTTCTAAATTTAGCTGATTCATACTGGTTGGTTTAGCCCTGATAGTAGTGAAAATCCTTTTGTCTCGTTTTTTGGAACGAGACAAAAGATTGTAACGAATAGCAGGAAATAGCTTCAAAAAAAAGCGTTTCAAATATTGAAACGCTAATTTATGATTTAATGAGGATTTATTCTAGTTCGAATGTGATTTTTAGATTGACTCTAAATTCCGACACTTTCCCGTCTTTGACCGATGCGCTTTGCTCTTGAACATATACTGAACGAATGTGCTTTACCGATTTTGATGCTTTTTCGACTGCTTTTTTTGTTGCATCTTCCCATGAAGTTTCAGAACTTGATAACACTTCTATTACTTTTAATACTGCCATGATTATAGTTTTAGTTGTTAATACATTAAAATTACAACATTAATATTAATATTAAAAATAAAACTATTACGCGTTTAAAGCTTCAACTTTTAATTCTGGCTCGTTTAGCATGTCTTTTAGCATACTTTCAATTCCATTTTTTAGAGTAAATGTTGATGACGGACAACCGCTACAAGCTCCTTGTAAAATTACTTTTACTTGTTTTGTTTCGTCGGAATAAGAATCAAAAAGAATATTTCCGCCATCGGCGGCAACGGCTGGTCTTATGTATTCTTCGATTATATTAATGATTTTTTGTGAAGTAACATCGAGATTATCAAAATTTGTAATTTGTTGTTTTTCTTCGTGTTTGGTTGCTACGATTTTAGTTTCGTCGACAACAATATTTCCGTTTTCGATAAATTCTTTTATAAAACTACGAATTTCGGTTGTGATTTCTTGCCATTCTGCTACTGCATATTTAGTTACCGAGATGTAATTCTCGTCTATAAATATTTCTTTTACAAAAGGGAAATTAAACAATTCTTTGGCTAAAGGCGAAGCGTAAGTTTCGTCGATGTTTTTGCATTCGACGATAGTTTTTGTTAGTCTTTTGCTTGCTACAAATTTCATTACGGCTGGATTTGGCGTGCTTTCGGCATAAACTGTAACGGGCGATTTTTTTGGTGTTTCAGTTTGTTTTACGATTTCTCCTCCATTGCTAACAAAAGCTTCCATTTGTGCAGCGACTTCATGTTTTACATCTTCCCATTCTACAATATTGTATTTTTCGATAGCAATAAAATTTCCTGAAATATATACTGTTTTTACAAATGGTAAATAAAATAATTGTTGTGCAAGTGGAGATGCACTAGCTTCATCAATGTTTTTATATTCAAAACTTTGATTGGGTGTTATGAAATAAGAAAATTCAAATTTTTGAATATTCGGATTGTTAGTGTCTTTTATGGTGATAAGTTTCATTGTTCTCAATTTTTATGCAAAATTAAGAAACCAAATTGGTTTAAAGTAAATAACTATTTTAATTATAGATTAATTTAACTTTTTCAAAATTGTTAATTTGTATCTTAAGAATATAAAAATATCATATAACTTGAAAAACTTTCACAAAAAATTATATCTTTGAGCGTTTTGAAAAACATGTAGTATTATCCATTGTTTTTTTTAAATAATTTGAGTCATTTGTACTAAAAAAATATTAAAATGAATTTTAAGAAAATAATTTTAGCTATAGCTTTTATTTCAACCCAATTTGCTTTTTCGCAAGAAGGAATAGCTGTTTATTCAGACTATTTATCGGATAATTATTATTTGATTCACCCATCGATGGCAGGAGCTTCTAGTTGTAATAAGGTTAGACTTACAGAACGTAAGCAATGGTTTGGAAATAGTGATGCGCCATCATTATTTACATTAAGTTACAATGGTTCTCTTGGGGAAAGTGGAAAATCTGGTATTGGAGCCATACTTTTTAATGATAAAAATGGTTATCATTCGCAAAAAGGAGCAAAAATAACTTATGCACATCACATTATGTTTTCTAGAAGTACTGCAGATTTGAATCAATTGTCTTTTGGTTTAAGTGCTGGATTGGTACAAAATCAGTTGGATGAAACAAGTTTTGATTTGACAGATTTTGATCCTATTATTGGTGGTATTCTTCAAAAATCAACTTATCTTAATGTTGATTTTGGAGCTTCATATAATTTTTTAGATTTTTATGCACATGCGACTGTAAAAAATGCGCTTTTTCAAAGTAGAGGAATTTATACAGATTTTGAGTCAGATAATTTAAGAAAGTATCTTTTAAGTGTTGGTTATACTTTTGGAAACTCAAGAAAATTACTTTGGGAACCTTCTGTTTTGTTTCAACTTACTGATAGAACCAAGGAAAAAGCTTTAGATGTAAATTTAAAAGTTTATAAAGCGGTAGATTTTGGTAAGATTTGGGCTGCTTTATCGTATAGAAGAAGTTTTGATGGTGCGCAATATGTGAATGGTACAGAATTAAAAAATCAATATTTACAATATGTTACGCCAATTGTTGGGGTAAATTATAAACAATTCATGTTTGCTTATACTTATTCTCAGGTTACTGGTAAAGTTAAGTTTGACACTGGAGGTTATCACCAAATTACTTTAGGGTATGATTTTGGATGTAAAAAAGAGAGATATGACTGTAACTGTCCAGCAGTTAATTAATTATAAAACTTGTCCCGATTATTTCGGGACTATTTTTTTTGTATAAATATGTTAATTAAAGAAGTAAACGGGAAATTCCCGCAAATTCCAGAAGATTGTTTTGTTGCAGAAAATGCTACCATTGTTGGCGATGTTATTTTTGGTTCGTCTTGTAGTGTTTGGTTTAATGCTGTGATTCGTGGGGATGTAAATTTTATTTCTATTGGTAATAAAGTAAACATTCAAGACGGTGCAGTCATACATTGTACTTATCAGAAACATCCAACTATTATTGGTAATAATGTTTCAATAGGTCATAATGCAATTATGCATGGTTGCACGATTCATGATAATGTATTAATAGGCATGGGAGCAATTGTGATGGATAATTGCGTTATAGAAAGCAATTCGATTATCGGAGCAGGTTCAGTAGTGACACAAAATACAGTAGTCGAATCTGGAACTATTTATGCGGGAATTCCTGCTAAGAAAGTAAAAGATATTGATCAAAGTAATTTTGCTGGTGAGATTGAACGTATCTCTAATAATTATGTGATGTATTCGAGTTGGTTTAAAGAAGAGTGATTTTTTTAAAATTTTTTTTCAAAAACATTTTTTTCAAATCCTAATATTTTTTTTAAAACTTGATCATCACTATTTGTGTAAAATACTTGTGAGCTAATTTCTGAAGAAGTATTTAGTAGATTTGTGTTTTCTAAAATTGATTTTGTTTGTCTTGCTACGGCTTCTCCAGAATCAATTATTTTAATGTTTTCAGGAAGTATTTTTTTTATTGCAGGAATTAAATAAGGATAATGACTACATCCTAAAACTAAATAATCAATATTAGCTTTTATCATAGGTTCCAGATAGGATGTAAGTAGTTTTTTCATTTCTAGTGATTCAATCTCACCATTTTCTATCAGTTCTACAAGCCCATGACCCACTTGTTCGATTATTTTTATATTGGTAAAACTTTCTACTTGTTGGTTAAACAGGACACTGTTTAGTGTGCCTTTTGTAGCAAGTATTCCTATAGTTTGTGTTTCAGTTTTGTTAGCTGCTGTTTTTATTGCGGGTTCAATACCTATTATTGGGAGTTTATATTTATCTCTAATTTCTTTAATTGCATTTGTTGTAGCGGTATTACAAGCCACAACAATCATTTTGCAGTTTTGAGCTAATAAAAAATCGATATTCTTAAAACAGAGTTGAATGATTTCTTGTTTGGTTCTTTTTCCGTAAGGAGCATTCTTACTATCAGCGAGATAAACGGTATTTTCATTGGGCAGTAATTGATGAATTTCTTTCCAGATAGATGTTCCGCCTATTCCTGAATCAAATAATCCTATTGGGTTGTTGTTACTCATAAAACAAATATAAAAAAAAGCTGGCTTATTTTCTTGTATAAGCCAGCTTTTTTAATTTACCAAATTACTACTCTTTCATTTTCTGGTAATCTCATTTTGCTTCCTTCTTTAATATTAAAAGTTTTATAAAACTCTGGAATATTACTTAAAGGACCGTTAATTCTAAATTTTGCAGGCGAATGTACATCGGTCATCATTTGTTGTGCTAACGACTCTTTTTTGATGTTTACCATCCACGCATAACCATAAGCTAAGAAATAACGTTGGTCTGGAGATAATTTTGCGATTTTTTGATTGGTTTTGTATTGAGGTGTTTTCTTAAATGCTTCATAACCCATAACAACACCTCCTAAATCAGCAATATTTTCACCTTGAGTAGCATCGCCATTTACAAATTTAGTTGGTAAAGCTTCGTATTTATTAAACTGTGTTACAATCAGTTTTGTTTTGGCTTGAAATTTTTTCAAATCTTCAGCTGTCCACCAGTTATTTAGATTTCCATTTTCGTCATACTGACTTCCTTGATCATCGAAACCATGAGTAATTTCATGTCCAAAAGTTGAACCACCAATAATTCCGTACAAAACAGCATCATCAGGCATACGTCCTTCAAAACCAGGAACCAAAATATTACAAGCGGGTACACAAATTTCGTTATTACTTGGGTTATAATATGCATTATAAGTTTGAGGAAACATTCCCCATTCGGTTCTATCTACTGGAGTTCCGTATTTAGAAACCATATAATTATAGCTCCATTTATTGACTTCTATTACATTAGCACAATAAGAGTTTTTAGTAATAGTTACAGAACTCATATCTTTCCATTTATCTGGAAAACCTACTTTCATTACAATTTTTGCCAGCTTACTTAATGCTTTTTTCTTAGTTGGTTCGCTCATCCAATCTAATTTTTTAATATGTTCTGCATATACATCGCGAATATTATTTCCTATTTCAAGTAGCTTTTCTTTGGTACCTTTTGGTAAATATTCATCAACGTAAACTTGTCCTATTAATTCTCCCAGCGAACCATCAGTTTGTTCTACAACACGTTTCCAACGAGGCTTTTGTTTTGCAACTCCACTTAAAACAGTCGAGTAAAATTTAAAATTTTGTTTTTCGATATCACTTCCTAAATAAGTTGCAAAAGTGTTTTCTAAATCCCATTTTAAGTAAGTTTTCCAATCTGCAATCGAATAATTTTTTATCATCACATTTAATGCTTTGTAAAATTCTGGTTGCCCAACAATTACTGAATCTGCTTTGGTAATTCCCATTAGTGGTAATGTTTTGTCCCAAGTCATGTTTGTTGTAATTTTATTCAAATCGGCAACAGTCATTTTATTATAATTTTTAATTGGATCACGAAGCGCTTCCAATTTTCTAGAAGCTTTTGCTAAATCGGTTTCTAATTTCATAATAACTGAAGCATTTTGAGATGAAACTTCCTCACTATTGCCTAAAAATTTAGACATAACTTGAAGGTGCTTCACGTATTCGTTACGAATAGTTACTGTTTCTTTATCGGTATTAAAATAGTAATCTCTATTACCTAATCCTAAACCGCCTTGAGAGAAAAATACAGCATATTTTGTACTTATTTTATCATCTTGACCAACATAGGTAGAAAATGCAGGACTTGCACCAATTGTGTGTAAATGTGCTATTGCTGTCAATAAAGAAGGAACATCTTTAATTGCATCAATCTTAGCTAATTCGCCTTTTAGTGGCGATAAACCAGCTTTATCAATAGCAATGGTATCCATTCCTGAAGCGTAAAAATCTCCTATTTTTTGTTTGTTACTTCCTTTATCTGCATTGGCAGCAGCCGATTTTTCACAAATTTGTTTTACCTGATTGTTTATTGTATCCTGAATAGTTCTAAAGATTCCGTTGCTGCGCTCTGAATCTGGAATCGGGTTTTGTTTAAACCAACCACCGTTTGCATACATAAAAAAATCGTCCGAAGGATTTACTAAAGTATCACGATTTGTAGTCAATGCATCGGCAGCATTGGGATCGAAGTCTTTCTCTTTTTTGCAACTTACGGTTAGCATAATTACTCCCGAAAAAAGTAAAGCAATTGTATTAAATTTCATAGTTAAATTATTTGATAATCTTCCAAAGATATAAGTTTATGATAAAGTATTAAAAACTTCCGATTTATTTTACAATAAATTTAAGAATCCTATGTTTAATAAGTATTAAATTGCACCATCAAACATCAAAATAGCTATGAGCAGCATCAAAATACTTTGGGTAGACGACGAAATCGACTTACTAAAACCACATATATTATTTCTAGAAAAGAAAAATTATACCGTAACCACTTGTAATAATGGTCGTGATGCGGTTGATATGTTTCAAGAAGAAAATTTTGATATTGTTTTCCTTGATGAAAATATGCCTGGAATGTCAGGTTTAGAAACACTGGCAGAAATGAAAGAAAAAAAATCTTCAATACCTGTAATTATGATTACAAAAAGTGAAGAAGAATATATAATGGAAGAAGCGATTGGTTCTAAAATTGCCGATTATCTCATAAAACCAGTTAATCCAAATCAGATTTTATTGAGTTTAAAGAAAAATTTAGATCATTCTCGATTAATTTCAGAAAAAACAACTTTAGATTATCAGAAAGAGTTTCGTAAAATTTCGATGGAAATGGCGATGGTCAATTCCTATGAAGAATGGGTAGAATTTTACAAAAAACTAATTTTCTGGGAATTGGAACTTGAGAATATTGATGATCAAAATATGTTTCAAATTCTGGAATCTCAAAAAACAGAAGCCAATCATTTATTCGGTAAATTTATCGAAAATAATTATGAAGATTGGTTTGAACCAAAAGCAGATAAACCAGTACAATCTCACGATTTGTTCAAAAAATTAGTTATTCCGGAACTTAAAAAACCCGAAAATGTACTTTTTGTCGTGATTGATAATTTGCGTTATGACCAATGGAAATCCTTCGAAAGTGTGGTGAACAATCATTACAAACTAGAAAGTGAAGTGCCTTATTTTGCTATTTTACCAACAGCAACACAATATGCCAGAAATGCTATTTTTTCAGGTTTATTGCCATCGGAAATGGAAAAACAATTTCCGCAATATTGGAAAAATGATGTAGAAGATGGTGGAAAAAATTTATATGAAGCAGAATTTCTTACTGCACAACTAAAACGGAATGGTTTAAATATTGATCAAGAATATTTTAAAATCACCAATCTAAATAACGGAAAAAAGCTAGCGGAAAATTTCAAATCACTAAAAGATAAAAAGCTAGTTACTGTTGTGTACAACTTTATCGATATGTTGTCACATGCAAAAACCGATATGGATGTCGTAAAAGAATTGGCTTCCGATGACAAAGCTTATCGTTCCTTAACGTTAAGCTGGTTTAAAAATTCTCCTTTATTAGAAATTATACAACAAGCCCAAAAATTAGGATTCAAACTCATTATTACAACCGATCACGGAACAATAAATTGCAAAAATCCGTCGAAAGTTATTGGTGATAAAAACACGAGTTTGAACTTGCGTTACAAAACCGGACGTAGTTTAACCTACGAAAACAAAGAGGTTTATGCTGTAAAAGATCCTAAAAAAATTGGTTTGCCCTCTATAAATATGACTAGTGTTTATATTTTTGCAAAAAACGATTTCTTCTTGGCTTATGTAAATAATTACAATCATTATGTGAGTTATTACAGGAATACTTACCAACATGGAGGGATTTCTCTCGAAGAAGTTATTGTGCCATTTTTAGTATTTAGCCCCAAAAAATAAAATGAGAATAGAATTTAATCTTGACGAAATTGAAGATGTTGCACAAAAAGTAATGGAAGCCAATCCAGAAAAAGTAATCCTTTTTAATGGAGAAATGGGTGCTGGAAAAACAACATTTATCAAAGTTTTATGCAAAGAATTAGGTGTTAAAAACCCAACAAGTAGTCCCACTTTTTCTTTGGTTAATGAATATCAAATAGCTGGTAACGAATTGGTTTATCATTTTGATGTGTACCGATTAAAAAACCAAAACGAAGCACTCGACATGGGAATAGAGGATTATTTGTATTCAGGCAATTGGTGTTTTATCGAATGGTCAGAAAAAATCCCAGATTTAATTCCAGAAAAATATTCGGTTGTAACAATTTCTGTTTTAAATAATGGTAAAAGATTATTAGAACTTAAAAAAATGTAATAAATTTTCGTAATTTGTACCCAATAAGTTTAAAATCATGGCCATTACACCTTTTAGCAAGCAAGATTTACTTCCGCAAGAAGAAAAACTAGAAATAGCTAAGCACAAGAGCGAACTTTTTATAGGTATTCCTAAAGAAACCTCTTATCAAGAACGACGTATTTGCTTAACGCCCGATGCTGTAAATGCAATGACTTGCCATGGTCACAGAGTTTTGATAGAGTCTGGAGCAGGAGAGAATTCTAGTTATTCAGACAAAGATTATAGTGATGCAGGAGCAGAAATAACCAATGATACGCAAAAAGTTTTTGGTTGTCCGATGATTCTAAAAGTTGAACCAGCAACTTTATCTGAAATAGAAATGATGAATGCTAAAGCTATTATTATTTCGGCAATTCAGCTAAAAACCAGAAAGAAAGAATATTTTGAAGCTTTACAGAAGAAAAAAATAACCGCCTTAGCTTTTGAATACATTAAAGACGAAGATGGTTCTTTCCCAGCTGTCAAATCATTAAGTGAAATTGCAGGAACAGCTTCGGTGCTTGTTGCAGCAGAATTACTTACTGCTAGCAAGTTTGGAAATGGACTGCTTTTTGGAAATATAACTGGAGTTCCTCCAACAGAAGTTGTTATTCTTGGAGCAGGAACAGTGGCCGAATTTGCAGCAAGAACAGCAATAGGATTAGGTGCAAGTGTGAAAGTTTTTGATAATTCAATTACAAAATTACGGCGTTTACAAAATAACTTGAATCAGAGAATCTTTACTTCAACTATTCAAAATAAGACATTGCTAAAATCTTTACGTCGTTGTGACGTTGCTATTGGTGCTATGCGAGGAAAGTATCGTACGCCAATTGTAGTTACAGAAACTATGGTTGAGCACATGAAAAAGGGTGCTGTTATTGTCGATGTAAGTATAGATACTGGTGGCTGTTTTGAAACATCAGAAATTACAACACATGAGAATCCTACATTTATAAAAAGTGGGGTTATTCATTATTGTGTTCCAAACATACCATCAAGATATTCTAAAACGGCCTCACTTTCTATTAGTAATATAATTACTCCTTATTTACTACAAATTGCAGATGATGGAGGAATAGAAAGTGCTATTCGTTGCGATTCAGGATTAAAAAACGGAGTTTATTTTTATCATGGAATTCTAACAAACAAGACAATAGGGGAGTGGTTTGATTTGACCTATCGTGATATAAATTTAATTGTATTCTAGATTCTAAATTTGGTTATTTCTAGCTACTTTTGCTAAAAAATATATAAAATGAAATTTTCTTACAGATTAAGTTATTATCTATTCGGATTCCTTATTGGTTGTGTATTTGTATTTTTTGTTTTGAATAAAAAAAATACACAATGTACTTATTTTCCTAATGACAGAGTTTTAAACAATATAAGAACAAAACCTTTTTATTATTCTAAGATTGCTTCAAAAGAGTTAGCTGAAGATTGGTTAGACACTATCGACGTTAAAAATACTTTACAATATGGTGATGTAGATTTTAGTAGAAGTAATCTTAAGATATCAAGCGGTAAATTATATACAATTATTGGTAAAACTACTAAAAATCAACCTATTGAAGTGATTATAGAAAATTATGAAGATAAAGCGGTTTTAAGGGAAATTAAAAAAAAATAATTTATTTCAAAAAAAGATTGTTTATATAAAATCAAGCGTTATATTTGCACTCCAAATAAGGGCGATTAGCTCAGCTGGTTCAGAGCACCTCGTTTACACCGAGGGGGTCGGGGGTTCGAACCCCTCATCGCCCACAGAAACCGCATATTTGCGGTACATTACAAAGGTTTTAGTCAACGAGAGTTGTAAAATGAAGATTAAAACCTTTTTTATTAGAACCCTTCTCTTTTTGTGTTTATAATGACTACATTTTTCAAATTAGAATCATTTAGAATAATAGCTTTTAATTCTTTCATAAATCGTCTTCAAAAAGTATTCTAGATGTATAATTTTTTTGTTATCTTTATCAGTATTGAAAGGATCCAAAATAGATTATACATATATCTAAATTTTTATTTCCAAGAGTTGATCCGTCATGAAAACAATTATCAGTTGGGGCGATATAGTATTGATATGGTTTGAGTTTGATTTTTAAAACAGGGTAATCAGGAAAGTGTTTAAAGAAGATTTGTGGAATATTAGCAATGTTAATATCGTTTTCATTTATGCTCATTTTCTTTTTTAACATATTATAAGCTTGTATCATAGAAAGATTGACAAAAATAAAATGACGTGACTCACTACTTAAATTTATAGAAATTCTATTTCCGAATTTATGAGCTGTATATATCGACATTAATGTTGTTCCGTCATTATGTAAACCCATATACCTGATATCACTCGGCTTAAAATTTGGCGGTAGTTTAGTAGTATCACAAGCTACCAACTCTATGTTGGGGGGATTGACGCCTATGCAATGAAAACTATATGGTTTTTTATTAGCATAATTGAACAAGAAGGAATCTAATTTAGTACTTAATTTTTTAGTTTTTTGAGCATCATAACTAAGTTTTCGCAATACCTCATCCCTGCTTTTTGAGTCATCCAATGCTAACTGTTTAAAACATATTTTAAGATCATCAGGAATATCTCCTAAATAGACCGTATTATAATCATTACAATTATTGTTAGGCTGTAGTGTTTTTTTTTCAACGGCACTTAACTTTCTCCAGTCTCTTTTTACAATATAGGCATCTTCTTCGTATTGAGGAATATATTGTAATCCATTAAAATCTACAGTATCTGCTGCGATTCTGTCATTATGAAATACCGATCCAGAATTTATGGTTACTATGTCATAACCCTCTAATAATTGGTTATGAATCATTATTCCTCTTTTTAGTTTCATTTTGTTTTAGCGTAATTGGGTTGTTAAACACTTAAAATTGAAAAGCCCCGAAATAAACAATTATCATATCTAGGGCTGTATTTCCTAATGTAGAACCATCATGAAAACAATTGTCAGTTGGAGCTATATAATATTGATACGGTTTTTGTTTTATCTTTATTACAGGATAATCTGGGAAATATTTGAAAAAATATTTAGCAATATTTGTAATATCAATTTCATGTTCCTTTATACTAATTTTTTCTTTCAACATATTTAATACTTGGGTCAAGGTAATATTGATAAAAAAAAAATAACGGTCTTGATTTCCTAAATTTATGGTCAACCTGTTTCCAGATTTATGCAATTTATAAGTAGAAACATATTGTGTGCCATCATTATGAATTCCAAGAAATTTCATGTCCTTTTCCGTATAGCCTTTTGGCAAGATGGTTGTATCACATGCCACAACTTCTAAATTCGGGAAATTTGATCCCAAAAAATGAATTTTAAAAGGTTTATTATTTGATAACGTCATTAAAAAATTTGCCATTGAAGTATTCAATTCTATTGTGGTTTTCTCATTTTCTCTGAATTTAGCAAAGATTTCATCCCGATTGTTACAATCGGAGAGTTTCAAGTTCTGATATAATTTTTTTAAATCATCTGGTATTTCCCCTAAACAAATTGTATTTGAATCATTTCTCTTTTTATTTGATTGAAGGATTTTGATTTCCTCGACACTCAATTTTCTCCAATCCCTTTTAGGCAGATATGCATCTTTCTCAAAATTGGGTTTAAAAACAATTCCATTAAAATTTACGTTTTCGTGTAATTGCTGAGTATGATGGATGACTCCAGAATTTATAAAGATAGATTCAGATCCTTCTGAAAACTGATTATGAAGTATAATTCCTCTTTTTATTTTCATAACTGACTTATATTCTTGTTAAACAGATCAAAAACTCCCGTATATACAATTGTAATATCAATCTCAGTGTTATTTAAGGTAGATGCGTCATGGAAAAAATTATCTGTTGGCGCTACATAGTACTGATACGGTTTTTGCTCAAGTCTTATTGCTGGATAATCTGGATAATATTTAAAAAAATAATAGCCAATATTATTAGAATTAATTTCATTTTTTGTCACATCAACTTTCTCTTTTATCATATTGAAGACCTGTATCAGTGATAAATTAATAAAAATCAATGACCTTGTTTCATTACTCAAATTGATAGAAATACGATTTCCAGATTTGTGAGCGGAATGAATTGTAAATTTTTTGCTCTGATCAATATGCAAACCAATATATACGAATTCTTGATTAAAATAATGACAGGTTATAGTCTCTCTATTAGGCATCGCTCGGGTAATACGATGAAATTTATAAACTTTATTAGATGAAAAATTGTTTAAAAAAAGATCCAATTCATCACTTAATTTTTTTACAATAGTTTCATTATTCTTTATCTTAGGCCGTACTTCATCTGGATGACCGCATTCTTTTAAATTGAGCTCTTCAAAAATATTTTTAAGTTTAGAAGAAATATTTCCTACGCTAATACATTTACTATAGTGTATCCGATTACTATTTGAAATTAATAATTGTTGTTCTTTTATTTTTAAACTTCTCCAATGGTGTTTAGGCACATATGAACCATCTAAAAAATTTAATTCAGATTTCGGATTAGAAGGATTTGTACCTTCATTAATAAACAATTGCTTAGAAATTGAAGGTAAATCACTGTATATATTAAGGCCGTTTTTTAAATTCATTTAGTGGCTTTGTTTAAATGAAATAAGCTTTTCTTTTACTTGTTTATTAATTAGTTCTTCACCTTGATTTTTTAGTTCTCCCATCATCCACTCGTAAGACAATGGCTCTACTTCTAATTTATCCGAAGTATAGTCGGGTAAAGTCTCTAATATGTCGTTTTGAATGTGACTTAAAAGCCTAATAATGTCTTTACAATATATTGTTGGATTATCAAATCCGTTTTTCAAAGCATATCTATTTCCTAAAAAACCACCTCCACAAATATCATATACAGGACAGTTTAAACATTTTTCACATACTTTTTCATGAGAATTATAATAAATATCAAAGATGTCATCTTTAAAAATATCCTGAATTTTATTAGTGTGTACATTAATGTTATTTCTAGTTATTCCTTCAAAAGAAGCTCTCAAAGAATCTACGACTTCAATATTTCCATTTGTTTCAATTACAACAACTCCATTTTGTTTTTTGCCAAAATTTTGATTTCCTGAATAATTTCCTCCTAAAAGCATTTCTATAAGATCTTCAAAAAAGCGAATCACAGGTCTATCTATATCTTTTTTCCAAATTTGGAATAATTCAATTAACCAATCAGCATATGGAGTATAACTATCCTCTCCAAACCTTAGTTTGTCAATTCCAAACGGGAGTTGATCATAGTGACCGTCTGGCAATAATAAATTCAGGCTTTCCACTTCTAATTTTTTTATCTCATCATAAAATTCTTTTGCTGGTAATTCTGGATTTAAGACCATTAAAACAGCAACAAAACCATTTTCTTTTGCTAATTTAAATCCTTTAACTACATCGTCATAAGAGCCTTTGCCATTGTGAAAGACTCTATACTCATCGTGATATTTTTTTGGACCATCAAGGCTTATTCCTAGTCTTATTTCATGTGATTTAAAAACATCAAACCATTCTTGATTTAATAAGACTCCATTGGTTTGTACCGTAAAGCTGAACTCAACATTAGGAACAGTTTCTCTAATTATTGTAACACAATTTTTAAAATACTCAGGATTTAACAATAATGGCTCACCTCCATGAAAAACAATTTGAGCATATTTTATACCCGTCATGTTAGAATGTAGTTTAAATTGATTTGCAAATGCCTCGATAGTCTCTATGGACATAAATTTAGGTTGGTTCAAATACGTTTTATCACCTAGATTATACATGTAGCAATATGAGCAATTTAGATTACAACGACTTGCTATTTTCAGGACAAATGAGGTTATTTTTATCATTATTAGTGGATAATTATTTTATGTATTATTATTCTAATGGTTTTATGATTGGATTAAATCTAGTTTTTTTATGAAACATAGATAGCTAGTCTCGTTTTTATGAAATTATTAATCAAAGAGATTTAGCTATCTATGTTAAAAATTTAAGCGGATGCTTTTAAGAAAGTATCGTGCTTGTCATAAGCTGAAGCAGATATTCCATTTTTTGATAAGCTACTTACCGCAACAACAGGACAATCAGCTACTCTACCTGCAAAAATAGCACTATAAAGGTCTAACTGATTATCTTCAAAAGATTTAAAAGCATCACTAACGATATTTTTTTCTTCTGAATTTTGGGTGATTTTAACATTTTTTTTCATAATATAAATATTTGAAATTAAAAAAACTGCCATCAGTAAGGACATGGCGACCGCCCTTTCATTTTTTTGTGAAATGAAAAAACATTAGAATTTTAAATTCTATTTTTAATATATGTAACTCCAGTTTCCCTATTTACTTTGTCTTTAAGTTTTAGTTTTTCTCATTAATTTAGAGGGTTATTTACTTTAATTCTACAGATCGCTTTATCGTTTTTTAATACACATTTTGTGCGAGTAGTGTAATATTTAAATTCCCAATTCATTCTCTTAATATGATTTAGGTTTGAAGTCTGTTACCAATAGAATTATTACCAATCGTGTTAAGAAAAGTGTTGATCGCAATTAGTGAACATATTAAGCCTTTTTGTTCTGATGTTGTAAAGTTTTTATAAAATAATAATATAGATATGTTTTGTTATTAAGATTATGGATTCACATGCGAATAGCTTCGGATGTATAATTTTGCGGGTAATGTCTATAATCCTAATCATCATTAGTTTTATACATAAGAAATGATGTTTAAAATATATTCAATTTTATATGGTTTGTATAATTAACTAAAGTTTGTCTTATGATTAGGCATAAATCATAAACTAAATCTTTGTCTATTTTTTTTAAAGTCATGTTTAATATTCTTACATTATCATCTGAATCATATGATAAATTTTAACTTTTCTCATAATTGTTTTTTATTATACCCATTTATATCTAATCTTTTTAAAGGATTTTCGATATGATTCCAACTACGCACAATGTTTTATTGTTCAATTAGTAGGAAAATATAAAAGGTATTTTTTTTAAGGTGTATATCCGTTATTAGTTGCTTAACGTCTACTAAAATTTGGAATAATAACATAATTCTTTGAAAACAAAAATAATTGAAATATTATATTCATAAAAAGAATAGTAGTCTAGATTTATAAATTTCGAGTCTTAAATTCATGAATTACTCAAAAAAACTTATAATTAAATGATTTTTAATGCTATATTAAAAAGATGGTTTTTAATACTTTTATAGAAGAGTATGGGTTAATCTCTAAAATAGTTGATTTAATATTATATACGCTCTTGTTAAATATGATTTTTTTATCAAAATTTTACCAAACGTCTATTTATTGAGTTAAATAGAATAAAATAATATTCCACTAAAAAAGTGCTGTTTTTTTAGGATTTCAGTAATAAAATTGATTATATAAGAATACCATTCCATTTCAGAGGTAATATTTTGGTATTGGGGATTTTTATCTTAAGTCTACTGATGGACTTTCTCTTATTAAGTATTATAGGTTGATTGGATTATTGTTAAAACGAATAAATATCAATTCTATCGAAGCGCATGTGTTATTATAAACAATCTAAATATCCTCATTCAATACCGCTTGTCTCACTTTTTTAAATAATTCTGACGAATAAACAAAATCCGTTACGGCTTCATTATCCGTTCTGAAAATTTCTTCTTTGGTTCCTTGCCAAGCTTTTAGTCCATTTTTTAGAAATAGTATATTCTGACCAATTTCCATTACAGAGTTCATGTCATGAGTATTTATAACGGTTGTAATGTTATATTCTTCGGTAATTTCGCCAATCAAATTATCAATCAAAATGGCGGTGTTTGGATCTAAACCAGAATTGGGTTCGTCGCAAAATAAGTATTTTGGATTGTTTACAATAGCGCGAGCAATAGCCACACGTTTTTGCATTCCGCCCGAAATTTCAGAAGGTAATTTTTTATGAGCATCAATAAGATTGACTCTTTTTAAAACAAAATCGACACGATCCTGAATTTCAGATTTAGAATTCTGTGTAAACATTTTTAGCGGAAAACCTATATTTTCTGCTACTGTCATCGAATCGAATAAGGCACTTCCTTGAAAAACCATGCCAATTTCGGTACGCAATTCTCGTTTTTCATCGGCAGATAATTCGGAATATATTCTACCATCAAATGAGATAGTTCCTACTTCTGGCGAATGAATTCCCAACAAGCTTTTTAATAAAACTGTTTTTCCAGAGCCACTTTGACCAATTATTAAATTGGTCTTTCCAGTTTCAAAAACAGTCGAAACGCCTTTTAAAACCTTGCTATCTCCAAACGATTTCTCGATATTTTTTACTTCTATCATTAGGTTAAAAGTAGTTGAGTTAAAATATAATTCATCAAAATAATCATGACCGATGTCCAAACAAATGAAACGGTACTTGCTTTTCCTACTTCAAGTGCGCCACCTTTCATGTAATAACCGTGAAATGATGGGATTGTTGCTAGGATTAATGCGAAAATTAATGTTTTTATAAAAGCATATGCAATATGAAAGGGGATGAATTCTTTTTGTAATCCATCTATAAATTCGGCACTACTACCAAAACCACCATAAACACTGGCAATATAACCACCTAAAATACCTAAAAACATAGCAATTCCTATCAGAAACGGATATAACAATAAAGCGATTAGTTTTGGGAAAACAAGATAATTTAAAGAGTTTACACCCATTACTTCTAGCGCGTCAATTTGTTCGGTAACACGCATAGTCCCTATACTCGAGGTGATAAACGAACCCATTTTTCCCGCCATAATAATGGAAATAAAAGTGGGTGCAAATTCTAAAATAATAGATTGTCTGGTCGCAAAACCAATAAGGTATTTAGGAATTAGCGGATTGGTCAAATTTAAAGCAGTTTGTATGGCTACAACACCACCTACGAAAAAAGAAATGAAAGCTACAATTCCTAAGGAACCAATAATTAAATCGTCTGTTTCTTTGAAGATAAGTGTTCTCATTACCGACCATTTGGTTGGTTTTTTGAAAATTTCTCCTATCATCAGAAAATATCTTCCGATTTGCGATAAATAACGGACTAGCATCATAATATTAAATAATGGCTAAAGTAATTAATAATTGACAATTAACAATTGATAATGTAAATTAAAGAATCAACGAAATAATTTTTCTTTCATCTTTTTCCAACGATAATTTCTAATGAATTTTGCTTGTTCGTTAGAAACTAATAAAGGTTTTTTAGCTGATTTAGCTTTCCAAAAACCTTTTGTATAGTCTAAAAAAAGAAGTGGTTTTTTTTTCATCATTGCTAGTTTTGCCGAAGCAATTGCAGTAATAAAAAATCCATATCCTAAACTATAAAAAGCTTCTCCTTGTTTGTAACGAGCAGTTTTGTTGTAGTTTGCGCCTGTTGGTTTGAGGTGTTTTACTTGCAATGATGGGTCGGTTACGACTTTCCAATTGTAAAATTTGCACAATAATTCGTCAACAGTATCCCAGCCCATTGCTGGTTTTAATCCGCCAATTTGTTTGAAAGCTGCTTTTCGATACGCTTTAAAAGCACCACGAATATGATCTTTATCGGTTAGGTTTTCTAAAATCCAATCCCCGTTTCTTTCTATGTAAGCAAATCCGCCAACCATTCCTATTGTATCATCAGATTTGAAATGATTGATAATGGTTTCGAAATAATTTTTTGGAAAAATTAAATCGGCATCTGCTTTTACAATAAAATCATAATCATCATCTAAAGTTTCTAATCCTTTGTTAAAAGCTTGTATGACTTTGCTTCCGGGCAAATGTATGGCTTCCGAAGTTTTATTTACCAAGGTAATTGTTTGATTATTTTCGGCGAAAGCCAATGCGATATCTCTCGTTTTATCGGTCGAATTATCATTGACAACCACAATTTTTGTAGGCAAAATAGTTTGCTCAATAATTGATTGTAAAGTCAAACTGAGAAACGATTCTTCGTTGTGTGCAGGAATTATGATGTAATATTTCATTTTATACTAAACTCGACTACAAATATCCTTATTTTTGTAGGATAATAAAAATATTGGCTTTGAATAAAAAGGTTTTTGTCATCATTGTGACGTATAATGGTTCGAAATGGATAGAGAAATGCATCAATTCTTTGTTGCGTTCTACTTTTCCTGTCAATATTGTGGTTGTCGATAATTGTTCTACTGATAATTCAGTTGAACTTTTAAAACAATTTTCAGAAATTCATCTCATTCAATCTAAAGAAAATTTAGGATTTGGAAAAGCCAATAATATTGGGATCGATTATGCTTTAAATCATCAAGCAGATTATGTTTTCTTACTCAATCAAGATACTTGGATTTTTGATGATACTATTTTGAATTTAGTCGCTGTTGCTCAGAAAAATCCTTCATTTGGAATTGTAAGTCCGATGCATTTTTCTGGCGATGAAAAAACGCTCGACGAAGGTTTTGTGACTTATTATAATAGAAAAATAGAAGGAAGTTTAGATGCAACTATTATAAATGTTCCTTTTGTAAACGCAGCTGCTTGGCTTGTTTCTAGAGATTGTTTGCAAAAAGTGGGTGGTTTCGAACCGCTTTTTGGACATTATGGAGAAGATAGAAATTACTGTGACCGTGTTTTGTACCATCAATTTCAAATTATAATTGCTGAAAATGCTAAAATATGCCATGACAGGAAAATTACACGGAATTTCAAAAAAGATATAATCCAGTCGAAATATACAATGTTATCAAAGGTTTTAGATATAAATGACACTTTGTTTTTGAGTTATACAAAGGCATTAAAATCGGTTTTTGGATTGCCAAAGTATTTCAAAAAAAGCTATTCTTTTTCTTCTATTGTAAAGTTATTTTATAATTTGGTTGTTTATTATGTACAGCTTGTTTTCAGTGTACGAATGATTAAAATAGCTAGAAAAAAATCGATGGCTTATGTCAAATAAAATTTCCCAAAAGCAGGCTTTTTTCTTTACCATAATTAATTATGTCGGAATTGTTATTGGCGTAGTTTCTACACTTTTTATTTATCCAAATGACAAAGAACTACTCGGAATTTTCAGGTATATCGATGCGATTTCGTATGTTTTATTTCCTATAATGCTTATAGGTGCATCGCAAGCATTGGTCAATTTTACCCCAAAATTAGACGAATTACACAAGAAAAAATTATTTAATTATAGTATATTTTCTATTCTAGTTATAAGTGGTTTTATTCTCGGATTACTTTTTATAATTTCTTTTATTCCAGCTTTCAAAGGAATGAAATATGTTTATATTGCTTTTCCTATTGCGCTATGTTTGGCATTTATCGAATTATTCAAAAAGCAAGCTACAATTATTCAGAAAATATCGGTTCCTACATTTTTAGACAATATTATCCCGAAAATTTCGCTGCCCATTATTTTTTTATTGTTGTTGTATCATTACATAACGTTTAGTCAATCTGTTATTTTTTACATTTTTTCGTATGGATTAATTTTTATTTTACTTGCGATTTATTTGTATAAATATTTTAAACCTAAATTTAATTTAGACTTTAAATCACTTTTTAATGAAGTTTCTAAAAGAGATTATTATCATTTTTCGATGTATGCTTTTGCAGGAAGTTTGGGCTCTGTTTTTGCTTTTAGGATTGATGCCCTGATGATTCCTAAATTTATCTCGATGGAAGCCAACGGAACATTTAGCATCGGCGTGACTTTAGCATCGGCATTAGCCATACCAGCGACTGGTGTTTTTGCATTATATGCACCTATTATTTCCAATTATTTAAAAAACGATAATTTTTCGGAATTAAATTTAAAATACAAAGAAATATCGAAGTTGCTTTTCTTTATTGGCGCACTTTTATACAGTTGTATTTTTTTGGGAATCGAAAATTTATTTATGATGTTGCCCACTCACGAAAAACTAATGACCTCAATCCCTATAATTCTCATTTTAGGATTTAATGTTTTGGTTAATATGGGAACAGGTTTTAATAGCGAAATAATTACGTATTCGAAATATTATAAATTCAATTTAATCGCCATTGCTATACTTATTGTGTTGAATGTGGGTTTAAATTTACTCTTTATACTTTATTTCAATTTTGGAATTGAAGCTGTTGCAGTAGCCTCATTATTATCGATGGTGGTTTTCAATTTTGCTAAATTGCTTTTTATTTACAAAAAATTCAAGCTGTTTCCTTTCGATTATAATTACCTGAAATTGGTTTTAATTCTTGTAACAACTTTAGGGTTTGTCTTTTTTTTACCAAAATTAATCAATGAAATGTACACTTTAGTATATAAGGTTTCATTGTGTTTGTTTCTGAATATTTTTATTATTTATAAATTAAAATTGGTTTATCAAGTGACACTTTGGATAAATAAAATTAGAAATTATACACGATAAACCATCGCGTTAATATTCATTCCTGCTCCAACAGATGCAAAAATGATAACATCGCCTTTTTTTATTTCTTGATTTTCTATTCTTCCGTTTACGAGTAAATCATACAAAGTAGGTACTGTTGCTACACTAGAATTTCCTAATTTGTGAATACTCATTGGCATAATACCTTCGGGTGTTTCTTGATTGTGAAGTTTAAAAAAACGATGAATTATTGCTTCATCCATTTTTTCATTTGCCTGATGAATTAAAACTTTTTTTATTTCAGAAATTGGAATGCCACTTTTGTCGAGACAGTCTTTCATGGCTTTTGGAACTTCATTTAATGCAAATTCATATATTTTACGTCCTTGCATCTTAATGTAACGAACATCTTTATCAAGGTTTTTGTTAAATGAATTACCAAAAAACAAATAATCAGCTTCATCGGTAGCAAAAGTTGCAGAAGCATGCGCTAAAATACCACCATCTTCATTTGTAGCTTCAACGATAGTTGCGCCAGCTCCATCAGAATAAATCATGCTGTCTCTATCGTGAATATCAACGACTCTCGATAAAGTTTCGGCACCAATAACCAGACATTTTTTTGCCATTCCTGCTTTTATAAAAGCTTGCGCTTGAATAACACCTTCTATCCAGCCTGGGCAACCAAATAAAATATCATAAGCGACACATTTTGGGTTTTTTATTCTTAATTTTTGTTTTACTCTCGCGGCTAAACTTGGTACAGCATCAGCTTGTATAGCTCCTTGTTTTACATTGCCAAAATTGTGCGCAAAAATAATATAATCTAAAGTTTCAGGGTCAATATTTGCTGTGTCAATTGCTTTTTGAGCAGCAAAATAGGCAATATCTGAAGTTACAAGATTTGTATCTACATATCGTCGTTCTTCGATTCCTGTTATTTGTTTGAATTTATGAGCGATGACTTCGTTTGAAGCATTAAAAGCACTTCCATCTTCATTCAAAAATTGATGCTTTGCAAAATCTAAATTGGTTACGATTTGATTCGGGATATAACTTCCTGAACCCGTTATTTTGATGTTCATTTTGTAGTAATTGGTTATGCTAAAGTATCAATAAAATATCCTTTTTTAATTAAAAAATTTAAAATTTAATTATTATTACAAAATATTCATTTAACATTATCTTAATTTATTGATAATATAAAAAATTATTTGTTTTGTTGAATGATTTTAATTTGCATTATGGTTGCAATACTTAATGCTTGGGTTTTTATTTGCTCCGCTTTTTCACCCATAAAATTTTCATCAACAGTAGTGTAAAAATGATTTAGCCAAATTTTAAATAACTCTGGAGTTAAATGTTCTTTTTGATTGATATCTAAATGTATTTGAGTCAGGTTTTTGGTATAACCTCCAGTTCCTAAAATAGCTTGAGACCAAAAGGTAACCAAAATAGGTAAATGCTCTTCAATTTTAATTTTTACAACATCTGTAAAAATATAACTAATGGCATCATCAGCAAGTAGTTTTTTGTAAAACTCATCGACTAACAAATATAAGTCTTCTTGGTTTTCTATGTCTTTCATTTTTTTAGTCTAAATATCTTAAAGTCAAAAGTCGAATGTCAAAGTGTTTTTTTAGTACTTTATGACATTCGACTTTACAAATTTTATGACTAGTTAATTACATATAAGCCTCAATTGGCGCACATGAACACACTAAGTTTCTATCTCCATACGCTTCATCAACACGACGAACAGTTGGCCAGAATTTATTTTCAGCGATATAATTTAATGGGAAAGCAGCAGTTTCTCTTGTGTAAGGGAAAACCCATTCGTCAGCAGTAACCATTGCTAAAGTATGAGGTGCATTTTTCAAAATATTTTGAGCATCGTCTTTAGTTGAAGCTGCAATTTCTTTACGAATTGAAATCATCGCGTCACAAAAACGATCTAATTCTGCTAAATCTTCCGATTCTGTTGGTTCAATCATTAACGTTCCGGCTACTGGGAAAGAAACCGTTGGTGCGTGGAAACCATAATCCATTAAACGTTTAGCGATATCGGTTACTTTGATTCCGTTGTCTTCAAAAGCACGACAATCTAAAATCATTTCGTGAGCCGCTCTTCCCATTTCTCCAGAATATAAAACTGGATAATGAGCTTCTAAACGCGCTTTCATATAATTGGCATTTAAGATGGCGTGTTTAGTTGAATTAGTTAAGCCTTCTGCACCTAACATACAAATGTAACCGTAAGAAATCAAACAAACTAAAGCCGAACCATAAGGAGCAGCAGAAATTGCAGAAATTGCTTTATCACCACCCACTTTAATTACTGGATTGGTTGGTAAAAACGGCACTAATTTATCGTTCACACAAATTGGTCCAACACCTGGTCCACCACCACCGTGAGGAATAGCGAAGGTTTTGTGTAAGTTTAAGTGACAAACATCAGCACCAATTGTAGCCGGATTGGTTAATCCAACTTGCGCATTCATATTCGCACCATCCATATATACTAAACCACCATTTTCGTGAATGATGTTAGTGATTTCGATAATTGAACTTTCAAAAACACCGTGAGTTGAAGGATAAGTTACCATTAAAGCAGATAAATTAGCTGCATGTAAAATAGCTTTTTCTCTTAAATCTTCTACATCAATATTTCCTTCTGGAGTTGTTTTTGTTACGATAATGTCCATTCCAGCCATAGCTGCAGAAGCCGGATTGGTTCCGTGAGCCGAAGAAGGAATTAAACAAACCTTTCTGTGGTTGTCTCCACGAGATAAATGATACGCACGAATAGCCATTAAACCAGCATATTCACCTTGCGCCCCAGAATTAGGTTGTAAAGTAGTGCCTGTAAAACCAGTAACGACATTTAATTGTTGTTCTAATTTTTTAAGCATGGTAAGATAACCTTCCGCTTGTTCGATAGGAGCAAATGGATGCATATTGTTCCAATTTGCCATAGATAAAGGCAACATTTCGGCAGCAGCATTTAATTTCATCGTACAAGAACCTAAAGAAATCATCGAATGATTTAACGATAAATCTTTACGTTCTAATTTTTTGATATAACGCATCAACTGACTTTCAGAATGATGATTGTTGAAAACGTCATGTTGTAAGAAAGTTGACGTTCTTTCTAAACCATCAGCAATTCTTCCAGAAGGTAAAAGGATTTTTACGGGTGTAAATTCTTTTCCAGTTGCTTCTGCGAAAATTCCGATAATTTGGTTGATGTCAGTAATTGAAGTCGTTTCGTTAAATGAAATAGAAATCGTTTCTGCATCAATATAATAGAAATTTACTTCATTTCTTTCTGCAATAGCTTTCACTTTAGCAGCATTTGCTTTTACAGTAATCGTATCGAAAAAGGAAGTATTTGTTTGGTAAATACCTAATTTATTTAATTCTTCAGCAGTTGTATTTGCAGAAGAGTGAACTTTATTGGCAATATATTTTAATCCTTTTGGTCCGTGATACACCGCATACATTCCAGCCATAACCGCTAATAAAACCTGAGCCGTACAAATGTTTGAAGTCGCTTTTTCACGTTTAATATGTTGTTCACGAGTTCCTAATGCCATACGCAAAGCACGGTTTCCGTTTACATCAATAGAAACACCGATAATTCTACCGGGCATCGAACGTTTGTATTCGTCTTTTGTAGCGAAGAAAGCTGCGTGTGGTCCACCGTAACCCATTGGAATTCCGAAACGTTGCGAAGTACCAACAACAACAGCTGCTCCCATTTCACCTGGAGATTTTAATTTTGCTAAAGATAAAATATCAGCAGCAACGGCTACTTTAATTTCATTTTCAGCAGCTTTTGCAATAAATGAAGTATAGTCGTTTACTTGACCATATTTTCCTGGATATTGTAAAATTGCTCCGAAAAATTCGTTTGAAAAATTGAAAGTTTCATGATTTCCAACTACTAATTCAATTTTAAGTGGCGTAGAACGAGTTTGTAAAACAGATAACGTTTGTGGTAAAATTTCTTCTGAAACGAAAAATTTAGTTATGTTGTTTTTCTTTTGATCACGAGAACGTACATCGAACAATAAAGCCATTGCTTCTGCCGCAGCAGTTGCTTCATCTAATAAAGAAGCGTTGGCAATTTCCATTCCAGTTAATTCGATAACGGTAGTTTGGAAATTTAAAATCGCTTCCAAACGACCTTGCGCAATTTCTGCCTGGTAAGGTGTGTAAGCGGTGTACCAACCTGGGTTTTCAAAAACATTTCTTTGAATAACCGCTGGTACAATTGCTGGATTGTAACCTAAACCAATATATGATTTGAAAACTTTATTTTTTTTACCTAATTCTGAGATATGATTTAAATATTCATATTCTGTCATTGGTTCTTCTAAATTCAATTCAGATTTTAAACGAATATCTGTTGGGATTGTTTCGTAAATTAATTGATCTACTGAATCAACTCCAATAGTTTTTAACATGTGGTTTAGGTCGTTTTCACCAGTTCCAATGTGTCTTAAAGCAAAAGCATCTGTTTTCATATAATCTAGGAATGTGTTGTGTAATTTTGATTGCAAAAATAAATATTAATCTGCTAATAAATGCTGTTTTAAAGTTCAATTTTTATCGATTTTTCAACTAAATAAGAATCTTATTAACAGTTTGACTAATTTTGTTGAATGAAGATTTTTAAACAGATATTCGATTTTTACATAAACAGCAGTATTCACGTGGCTTTGTCAGTTTATGCATTGTCGCGAATCACACAATATATGTTTCATATTTATGATGATGAAGCAATCATTTATTTTGCTTTTTTTGGAACGATTATGGGTTATAATTTTGTAAAATATGATGCTTTGGCTAGAGTCCAAAAAAAACAAATGCGAAATGAACTAAAAGCAATTGTTTTTTTAAGTTTTTTGTCATTAATTGCTGTTGGTTTTTGTTTTTTTCAATTGCAAATACATACCCAAATTGTTGCAGTCGCTTTTTTAGGACTCACATTATTATATACACTTCCCTTTTTTCCTAATAGAAAAAATGCCAGAAATTGGGCTGGTGTCAAGATTTATATGGTTGCTTTAAGTTGGGTAGGTGTAACTTTAATTTTACCAATTTTGAACGCAGAAATTATAATTGGTTCCGATTTTTATCTTAAATGCATACAGCGTTTTATTTTAGTTTTTGTTTTGATTTTAATTTTCGAAATCATCGATTTGCAATACGACGATCCACATTTGAAAACTGTTCCGCAACAAATAGGAGTGAAGCGAACGAAATATTTAGGTTATATTTTGTTGCTAATTTATTGTGGATTAGAGATTTTCAATATCAATGGTAATGACAATCTCAATAATCATTTTTTTTCATTGCCCTTACAGTCTATTATTGCCGTTATTATTGCGATTTTTATATTTTTTGCTAACGAGAATCGGCCTAAATATTATACTTCTTTTTGGGTAGAAAGTATTCCAATAATTTTAGGTTTTTTACTGCTAATTTTCGGCTAAATCTATTTGTTTTTTTATTGATTATTTTCCTTATTAAAATTCATTTCAGTCTTCTTTTCTTGATGTTTTAATTTTACTAGTAATTATACGTGTTTTATAATTCGGGTATATTCACGCTATTTAGTTGTGTTAAATCTGAATAAGTTTGTCTAGTAATATTACAACAGAAAAGTGGAATTCAGAAACCACTATAAAAAACGAGGCGGATCTGAAAAGCCTTATGAGTAGGGAAACAAAATTTTTTTATCATGAACGAATCATTAAAAGCCTCTTCGGCACAAATAGATATTCTTGTTGTTATAGACACGGAATATATTAAAGCAAATTTTCCAAAAAACACAGATCCTAATAATGCTCAAGGGATAAACCACAACAGTCAATATATGATTTGTTATAGCCCTAGAGGAATTGTATCAGGTCAAGGGACTGCTGATCTCAGTTTTAAAGCTAATGTTGGAGATAATGTATCTTTCAGAGGAACTTCAATTCAACAAAATTCTGATGATGCTGTTATACTTTATGGAATTAAATATTGGAAAGGGGATAAAGTGTTCAATACATTTGTTACGAACATAGTAACTAGAAATAGAGCAGCACAGCCTGATCCAAATCAGCCTAACGGTATCCCACCAGTTTTAACAATTCAGAATTTTACAAGTTATGATTCTAAAATTGCTAGAGGCGGAACAGAAAATTTTTATGTTTATATTGCTGTATATACATTGGCAAGTGATGGACAAACGCAGGAATTATATGGTTATTATTATTGGGATCCTCAAGTTGTAGTGCCAGTTTAAATTCTTAATTAACTTTACTAGTAACATTTCAGATAAAGTTATTGAAAACACGAAATAGAATTTTTCTTATTCGTGTTTTCTGTTTTTTAAAAATATTATTATGAAAACAAGTATTCCTGTTTTTAAGCAGCAAATTTTGATTTTGATCGATACGATTTCGATTCAAAAAAAATATACTGAACCTAGTCTTGATCTTTGTAATCCAATACAAATAGATTTGTCTAATAGATTTCTTATTTGTTCAAGAAATCTAAATCCTATGTTTGAGATATCTTTAAATGGTATTTCATTGCAAGCAGAAATAGGAGATAGAATTATTTTTACAGGTATTTCTATTGATGGTGGCTCGTTTGATTCTATTATTTTGTACAAAATAGAAACATTACAGTCAGTTAAGGAAGAAAATAAGGTTAAAGTGTTTGGGAAGTTTAACCCAGAATGTTTTGAAAGAAGTGTTGTTCAAAATAAAGTAGGTGTAGATAATGAATTCTCAACATATTTAATGAATCAGAATTTTATTTTGTTCAAATCTTGTATTAATAAGTTTTCTAATCAAGATGTCAAGATTTCATTTGCAGTTTATATTATAGATAATGATGGGCAACAACAGAGTTTGTATGGGTATTTTTGTTTTATTCAAAATTTTATAATAAATAAAGTAAATTAATCATCTAGTTAGTTTATTTTTCACGAAATGATATAAAGTTTTTTTTAAAATCTTAAGTTTGCTGATGTGTTTTATTCCGATAATTCTTTCAAAATCTGATTCCTATACAATATAAAATTTCTCAAATGTCTTTTCAAAAATAAAATATCAAATAATTCTCCAAAAAAACCAAAAGGTGTTTCATAACATAATTTGTCGGTCATAGTTGTAACCCCTTTACTTTCTTCAAAAAAATGTTCGTGTCTGAAGGATTTAAATTTGCCTTCTTCCATTTCATCTACAAAATAATCATACAAATTCATTGCTGTTATTCTGCTTTTGTGAGTTAAGTAAAATCCAAAATGTTTGCCTCGCCAAGTGACGGTTTCATTATGATTTATCAATCCGGAAGTTACACCTGCAATTGCAATTTCATTGGTTTTACTTGCAGATTGTTGGTGAATATCGATATTTCTATTAATATTAAAAACTTTCTGAATTGGCGCGTTTACTTTTGTAATTATGTTTATTGTTGTCATAATTTATATCAATCCAGCACGTTTCAACAAAGCATCTGGTTGTGGTTCTTGTCCACGAAATCTTCTGTACAATTCCATTGGCAATTCGGTTCCACCTTTAGAAAGTACATTTTCTTTAAATTTTGTTGCCACTTCTTTATTAAAAATTCCCTTTTCTTGAAAATAGGCAAATGCATCAGCATCTAAAACTTCAGCCCATTTGTAGCTGTAATATCCAGAAGAATATCCTCCAGCAAAAATATGCGAAAATGAAACACTCATACAGTTTTCGGCAACATCGGGATATAAAGTTGTGTCTTCAAAAGCGGTTTTTTCAAAAGCTTTTACATTGCTAATTTCGGTTGGATTATTGCTGTGAAATGCCATGTCTAATAATCCAAAACTCAATTGACGCAACGTTGCCATTCCTTCTTGAAAACCAGCGCTTTCTTTTATCTTTTCGACAAAATCCTGTGGAATAATCTCGCCAGTTTCATAATGTTTTGCAAACAAAGCCAAGGCTTCCGGTTCGTAACACCAGTTTTCCATGACCTGACTTGGCAATTCTACAAAATCCCAATAAACAGATGTTCCTGATAAACTCGGGTAAATAGTGTTGGCCAACATTCCGTGTAATCCGTGACCAAATTCGTGAAATAAAGTCGTTACTTCATTGAAAGTTAGAAGTGAAGGTTTCGTTTTTGTTGGTTTTGTGAAATTGCAAACGTTAGAAACGTGTGGTCTTTCGTTTACGCCGTCTTTAATATATTGTGATTTGAAACTTGTCATCCAAGCGCCATTTCGTTTTCCTTTTCTTGGAAAAAAATCTGTGTAAAAAATGGAAACTAATTCACCAAATTCATCTTTAACTTCATACGTAGTTACTTCTTCGTGGTATTTATCGATGTCAAAAACTTCTGTGAAAGTCAATCCGTATAATTTTCCGGCAATGGTAAAAGCGCCATTTAAGACATTTTCTAATTGAAAATATGGTTTTAGTTTCTCGTCATCTAAATTGAATAATTTCTGTTTTAATTTTTCAGAATAATACGATCCGTCCCATTTTTCTAAGTGATCTATTCCATCTAGCTCTTTTGCAAATGCGGTTAATTGTGCAAATTCTCTTTCGGCTGCGGGTTTTGCTTTAATCAATAAATCATTTAAGAACGATTTTACTTTCTCTGGATTTTGAGCCATTCGTTCTTCCAAAACAAAATGAGAATGTGTTTCATATCCTAATAAATTCGCTCTTTCGAAACGCAATTTCGCAATTTTTAACGTGATTTCCTGATTGTCGAATTCGTTGTTTTGAAATGCTTTTTTTCCAGCCGCGATAGATATTTCTTTTCGCAATTCACGATTTTCGGCATAAGTTACAAACGGCAAATAACTTGGCATATCTAAAGTGAAAATATAACCATCTAAATCTTTACTTTTTGCCAATGCTTTTGCAGCTTCAATCGTTCCTTCTGGTAAACCTTTCAGATCAGATTCGTTGGTAATATGCAATTGATAATTATTGGTTTCTGCCAAAACATTTTCGCTGTAAGTCAGTTTAAGTTTTGCTAATTCGGTATCAATTTCACGAAGTTTTGTTTTTTTATCTTCGGATAATAAAGCACCATTTCTGGAGAAACTTTTGAATTTTTTATCTAATAAAGTGGTTTGTTCTGTAGTTAAATTTAAGCTGTCTCTTTGTTCATAAACCGATTTTATCCTTTTAAACAATTCTTCGTTTAATGTGATATCATTGCTGAATTCGGTTAATAACGGCGTTACTTCCTGCGCGATTTTTTGCATTTCGTCACTGGTTTCTGCCGAATTTAGGTTGAAGAAAATAAACGATAATCTATCTAAAGCATTTCCTGAAAAATCTAATGCTTCGATGGTGTTTTCGAAAGTTGGAATCTCTGGATTTTTAATTATTGCATCGATTTCAGCTTTTGCGGAAGTAATATTTTCGATAAAAGCGGGTTTGTAATCTTCTAATTTTATTTGAGAAAATGGCGCAGTATCGTGTTTTGTATTGAATGCGGAAGTTAATATTTTCATTATAAGAATTTAAGTTTTTTAAACAATTAAGAAATTTAAGTTACATTAAGAATGATTGTAAAGTCTTAATTTTTCTTAATTTTTTAATAATTTTATTTTTTATTTTTTAATCCGTCTGATGACTCATTTACTGCATCTTTAAGTCCTTCTTTATAAGAAATAATCTTATCTAAAACCAATTTGTCTGAAGAACCAATGATTTGAGCGGCAAGAATTCCAGCATTTTTCGCGCCATTTAAAGCCACAGTTGCCACAGGAACACCGCCAGGCATTTGCAAAATAGACAAAACAGAATCCCAACCATCAATAGAATTGCTTGATTTTACCGGAACGCCAATGACTGGAAGTGGCGACATTGAAGCGACCATTCCGGGTAAATGTGCCGCTCCGCCAGCTCCGGCAATAATCACCGAAATGCCACGAGTGTGTGCATTTTTGCTGAAATTAAATAATTTTTCGGGCGTTCTGTGCGCCGAAACAATATCGACTTCTGTTTCTATTTCAAATGATTTTAAGATGTCAATTGCTTCTTGCATTACGGGCATATCGGATATGGAACCCATTATTATGGCTACTTTGCTCATATTTATATTTTGAATTTTGAATTATAAATTTTAAATGATTGTAGTTGATTTCATTCAAAATTTATAATTTATTTTTTAACTAATCACTCTAATGCTATTCTTCACTTCTTCCGCAATTTTACGTGCTTGTTTCATATCTTCATTTACTATAGTAACGTGTCCCATTTTTCTAAAAGGACGCGTTTCTCTTTTTCCGTAAATATGCGGCGTTACGCCGCCAATCGCCATAATGTTGGAGATATTTTCGTAAACTACTGGTCCGGAAAAGCCTTCTTCTCCAACCAAATTTACCATAATTCCGGCAACTTTGCTATCGCAATTTCCTAAAGGAAGATTTAAAATGGCTCGCAAATGATTTTCAAATTGCGAAGTGTAACTTGCTTCAATCGTGTGATGCCCTGAATTATGCGGTCTTGGCGCTACCTCGTTTACTAAAATTTCATCATCTTCAGTTTGAAACATTTCTACAGCCAATAATCCAACGTGGTTGAATGTTGACGAAACCTGTAAAGCAATTGCTGTCGCTTTTTTTGCCACTTTATCATCAATTCTTGCTGGGCAAATTACATATTCTACCTGATTGGCTTCCGGATGAAATTCCATTTCGACAACAGGATAGGTTTTTACTTCGCCTGAAACATTTCGAACCACAATGACTGCCAATTCGTTTTTGAAAGCAATCATTTCTTCGGCAATGCATTCTACGTTTGGTAAATTTTCTAAATCTGAAATTGTTTTAATGATTTTCACACCATTTCCATCGTAACCAAATTCGGTACATTTCCAGACAAATGGAAGTTTCAGATTTTGAATATTAGATTCTAGATTTTCAAGGCTCGTAAATCTTGAATAATTTGAAGTTGGAATATTATTTTGAATGTAAAAATTTTTCTGAATTCCTTTATTCTGAATTAGTTTTAATGTTTTTGGTGATGGATAAACTTTTACACCTTCATTTTCTAATTTCTCTAAAGCTTCAAGATTAACGAGTTCTATCTCGAAAGTTAGTACATCGACTTGTTTTCCGAAATTATAAACTGTTTCAAAATCCATTAAACTTCCTTGAAAAAAATGATTACAAGCTATTTTGCATGGTGCTTCGTTACTCGGATCGAGCACATAAGTTTGAATATCGAATTTTCTGGTTTCGGCCAATAGCATTTTGCCTAATTGTCCGCCACCAAGAATTCCTAGTTTAAAATTGGAAGAGAAATAATTCATTTGTTGTAGTTATTGTTTTTTAATAGTCAAATGCAGTCGCTTCGCTCGTGTCATTGTAATTGTGTGTGTTTGAGCAAAGATACTTTATAAAGGTTTAATAGAAAAAATCTATTTCATTTTCTTTAAAATTTCCTTCGAAACCGCTTTGTATGCTGCAGAATATTTTGTGTAATCGTCAGAAATAATCCGTTTTAATTCTAGATAAATCCAGTCATTTTTTTTACCTAATTCAAATAATGCTCTAATAGAATAGGCTTTGGTTGCCACTTTTACATTTTCAAGAATGAGCCAATCAAAACAGGATTCAATGATTTTTTGTTCTTGATCTTTGGTCAATATCATGTGTTTAGCAAGGAACATGCAAATTTTAGAAATGGGACGTAGTGCACTCTCATGAGAGAATTTTGATATTTTGCTGCAAAACACATCTAAAAAAGGATCTGCTAAATGAAGTCTTTCTTCCAATACTAATTCTAAGATCCAACAGTATTTATAGTGGTCTTTGTTTCCCGTGTTGAAAGCTAATTTTATTAACTCCGAAATTAGTTTTGGATTATTTAAAATATATTGTGCATTGTCTTCTCGACTTTTTCTATGAGCACTACTGTTTTCAATTCTTTGAAGTAATTCTAAATTCATACTTCAAAAATAAATAAAATCTTCTAAATGAATGCTAATTTGTTATCTTTGCCAATTATTCTATAAAAATAACTATGGAAATTAAATTACACGACAAATATTTTGTTCCTTTTATTTCGGCACAAGAAATAGATTTTGCAATTGCAACGATGGCAGCTCAAGTAGAAGCCGATTTTGCAGATGATGTTCCTGTTTTTGTAGGAATTATTAACGGATCATTTATGGTTGTTTCAGATTTTATGAAACATTACAAATCACCTTGCGAAGTAAGTTTTATTAAAATGGCTTCTTATGATGGTATGGAATCTACTAGTGAAGTCAAACAACTTATAGGGATTAATCATGATTTAACAGGAAGAACTGTTGTAATTATTGAAGATATTGTAGATACTGGAAATACTGTCGAAGAACTAAAAACCTTATTCAAAAAACAAGGTGTAAAACATTTTAAAATCGCAACACTATTTTTTAAACCAGAAGCGTACAAAAAAGATATTAAATTGGATTATATAGGTATTAGAATTCCAAATAAGTTTATCGTTGGTTTTGGTTTAGATTACGATGGTTTGGGTAGAAATTTGCCAGAAGTATACCAATTAAAAGATTAAATAAATAACAACATAACTACACAATTTTTTTAAAATGATTAACATAGTTCTTTTCGGGAAACCGGGCGCAGGAAAAGGTACACAAGCAGAATTTTTAAAAGAAAAATACAATCTAACACATCTTTCAACAGGTGATGTTTTTAGATTTAATATAAAAAATGAAACTGAATTAGGAAAATTAGCCAAAACTTTTATAGACAAAGGAGATTTGGTTCCGGATGAAGTAACTATCAAAATGTTAGAATCTGAAGTTGATAAAAACCAACATTCAAAAGGGTTTTTATTTGATGGATTTCCAAGAACATTAACACAAGCTAGTACTTTAGATGCGTTTTTAGTATCAAAAAATCAAGCCATTACAGCTACAATTGCATTAGAAGCTGAAGATGAAATTTTAGTACAACGATTATTAGAAAGAGGAAAAACTTCTGGAAGAATTGATGATCAAGACGAAGAAAAAATAAGAAATCGTTACCAAGAATATAATGAAAAAACTGCTCCTTTAATGGATTATTATAAAAAAAACGGAAAGTTTCATGCTGTAAATGGTATTGGTACAATCCAAGAAATTACTGAACGACTCAGTAAAGTCATCGATAATTTGTAACTTAGCAAAAAGCAAAAAATAATAATAAAACGGTTTCGTTATCCCGAACAGATAAATTAACGAATAACCAAATCAACAAAAAGTGGAAATACTTATCATTTTCTTTTTAATTCTTTTAAACGGAGTGTTCTCAATGTCAGAAATTGCATTGATTTCCGCTCGTAAAAACCGACTAGAATCGGCCGCAAAAAAAGGAAATACTAGTGCAAAAACAGCTTTAGATTTAGCCAATTCGCCAAACAAATTTCTTTCGACGGTACAAATAGGAATTACTTTAATAGGAATTCTTACAGGTATTTATTCTGGCGACAAAATAACAACCGATGTTAGATTATTTCTAGAAGGATTTACAGTTTTACAACCTTATTCACATAATTTATCGGTAGGAATTGTAGTCGTTATTCTAACGTTTTTCTCTTTAGTTTTAGGGGAATTATTGCCTAAAAGAATAGGACTTAATCATCCAGAAGCTATTGCAAAAGCAGTGGCTGTTCCTATGAAAATTATTTCGGTAGTAACTGCGCCATTTATTTGGTTGTTAACCACAACCACAGATTTTATTTTAGATATTCTCAAAATAAAACCAACAGCCGACGGAAAAGTAACTGAAGAAGAAATAAAAGCAATTATCAAAGAAGGAACCGAAGGAGGAGAAGTTCAAGAAATAGAACAAGACATCGTAGAGCGTGTTTTTCATATTGGAGATAGAAAAGTAAATTCTCTAATGACACACAGAAATTCATTAGTTTATCTGTCAATCGAAGACGACGATATTACTTCGCTAAAAGCAAAAATGCTTAACGAATTACATTCTGTTTATCCAGTTTGCGAGGACAATCTCGATGAGGTTGTAGGAATTGTGTTTCTAAAAGATTTGTTCGCCAGTTTCGAAAAAGGCAATTTCGATTTGAGAGCCATTACAAAAGAACCAGTCTATTTTATCGAACACACATCAGCATATAAAGCCTTAGAAATATTCAAAAAATCTAAAGTGCATTACGCTCTGGTAACTGACGAGCATGGAATGATACAAGGAATCATAACCCTAAACGATATTCTAGAAGCACTTGTAGGTGATGCTGCCGATTTTTACGAAGAAGAATTTCAGCTTAATGCCCGTGAAGACGGTACTTGGCTCGTAGATGGACACTACTCGCTACATGATTTCTTGACTTATTTCGACATGGATGACCTCATAAACGACTATGATGTAACAACGGTTAGTGGTTTAATAATGACCGAGTTATCGTATATCCCAAAAGTAGGAGAAAAACTCATCTGGAACAAAATGCAACTCGAAGTAATCGATATGGATGGCGTAAAAATCGATAAGGTTTTAGTAAGTTCATTAGCAGAAAAATAAAAAAATAATAATTATCAAGAACGAATAATTCGGGCATTTTCAGTAAATCATGTTCCCGCTTTCCGCTTCAATCTTTGCTTTTCTAAAGAAAAAAAGCAAAGGATTTTCGTTGAAATCGGGGTTAAAAAGCCAATTATTCGCCTACTTGAAAAATAGTTTTTAGAAACGATTTCCATTTTAATAAGGAAATCTAAAACAAAATGACAGAGGATTTGAAATTAAAAGGAGGACAGCCAGTGGCTGTCAGGTATTTTATTTTAAATTTTTTATAAAATACAAGAAATTATGACTGAAGGTAACTTTGTAGACTACACTAAAATATATGTTTCATCCGGAAAAGGAGGAAAAGGATCTACGCACTTACATAGAGAAAAATTTATCGAAAAAGGTGGGCCAGACGGTGGTGATGGTGGTCGCGGCGGACACGTATATCTTGTAGGAAACAAAGCGCTTTGGACATTGTTTCACCTAAAATTTGCACGACATGTAAAAGCAGGTCACGGTGGCGATGGCGGAAGCTCACGAAGCACAGGAAGCGATGGAGAAGATAAGTATATCGAAGTGCCTTTAGGAACCGTAGTTCGTGACAAAGAAACCAACGAAATTCTTTTCGAAATAACCGAACACGAAGAAAAAAGAATCATTGCCGAAGGTGGAAAAGGTGGTTTAGGAAATTGGCATTTTCGCAGTTCAACGAATCAAACACCAAGATATTCTCAACCAGGATTACCAGCCCAAGAAGCTGATATTGTATTAGAACTAAAAGTACTTGCCGATGTAGGTTTAGTAGGTTTTCCTAATGCAGGAAAATCAACACTATTGTCAGTACTAACTTCTGCGAAGCCTAAAATTGCCGATTATCCATTTACAACACTAAAACCAAATTTAGGAATTGTAGCTTATCGTGATTATCAATCATTTGTAATAGCCGATATTCCTGGAATTATAGAAGGAGCTGCCGAAGGAAAAGGATTGGGGCATTATTTCTTGCGTCATATTGAGCGTAACTCAACATTATTGTTTTTAGTCCCAGCTGATGCCGATGATATTAAGAAAGAATATGATATTCTATTAGATGAATTGCGTCGTTATAACCCAGAAATGTTAGACAAAGACCGTTTAATTGTTGTTTCTAAATGTGATATGCTTGATGCCGAATTACAAGTGGAAATGAAAAAACAATTAGACAAAGATTTTGCGGAAATTCCATATTTATTTATCTCATCAGTTGCCCAACAAGGCTTAATTGAATTAAAAGATAAATTATGGGCTATGCTAAATACAGAAAATTAGTTTTCAACATTATTTTATAAAAAAGGCTTCTATTTTGGAAGCCTTTTTTTATCGAATTTTAAAATTTTAAAAATGATATTATTTATAAAAACTTAAAATGAATTGTTTTAGAGTCATTTTTTCTTTCAAAAAAGTGATTATTTTATATCAAATAATTGAATACTGATTTCATTTTGCCATTTTTATTAAAACATAAGTAATCACTTTACCCAATTTATTGGCATTTCATCGAGTATTTAGGTGTTATGATGACTTTAACAAAATATGAGGTTTAACCTCATCAACTTTTGTGTAAATCCCTCTTAATTTTATAATTGAAATAATAAAAGAAATTTTCCCTAAATCATTTTAATATTTTAAATATTATAAACAAAACTTACCTACCTATGAAAAAAATTATTCTATACATTATTTTAAGTAATACACTATTACTTAATGCTCAAACAGGAAAAGGAATTAGCGGCGAAAAAAATTGGTTAGAATCTTGGACAAATTTTAAACCAAAACTCACAGACTACAATGAAGCCAATGAAATACTTACAGGTGTCATTGATAAAAATACTATACTCTATAAAAAAAATATTTACTTAATTATTGGTAAAGTTTATGTTGCAAATAATGCAGTATTAACTATTGAACCTGGTACTTTAATAAGAGGCGACTATGATAGCCGTGGAATGCTTGTTATAACAAAAGGGTCAAAAATTATTGCTAATGGGGAAGAAACAAATCCAATTGTATTTACATCAAACAAATCGGCATCAGAAAGAAAACCTGGTGATTGGGGAGGTGTTGTTATTATGGGAGAATCGAATACAAATAGGTTTGGAAACATTGGTTACTTAAATTTAGACCTCGATTCTAAGTTCAACACATATGGTGGCGACTATTTAAATAACACTTCAGGGTCATTAAAGTATGTAAGAATTGAATTTGCAGGTGGAAAAGAAAGAGGTCTTTACGATGCTTGTTCATTACTATTAGCAGGAGTAGGAATTGCAACAAAACTAGATTTTATTCAAGTAAGTTTTTCTAAAGTTGATTCGTTCAAATTTTTGGGTGGCCAGTTAAATGGTAGTAATTTAGTCTCATTTCGTGCTAATAAAATTGATTTTGATTTCACAGAAGGAATTCAGGCAAAAATAAATAATAGTGTTGCCATTAGGAATTCTTACTATTCAGATCCTGGAAAATTCAGAGTTTTCGAAATTGATTCTTACGATTTGATTTCAAATGCAGACTTGACAAAAAAAATGACTAAAGTAGTTGCAAATAATATAACTATGATAAATGAAGATGTACAAAATACTGATGGATTACTAAGAGAAGCAATTTTTATCAAAGAAAATGCCTATTTAGAGATGTCAAATTCTGTCGTTTCAGGTTTTAATAAATTTGTTCTCTTTGATGCAAATTTGAATGTAAATTCTGAAAATCTTGAAAAAGTTAAATTTCAAAATATGTTGTTAAACAATTGTAAAAGCTATGTTAGTAGTGAAGTTGTCGAAAATAATGAACAACTTGAAAGTTGGTATAATAACGAAAAATTCAACATCACTTGTTCAAAAGTTGTGAATGGATTATTATTTGCAGATTTGGATTTTAAAAGTTCACCTGATTTACAATTGAAAAATAATAATTTATTAACCACCAGATTAGCAAATAATTAAAGCTAAATTTTACCCCATAATTTTTTTAACTAACCTGTAATAAATTTATTTTTTGCAGGTTTTTTCTAATTGTTAGATTTAACAATTTATAAGTAGTAGTATTTTTTTTATATCTTCGTAAGCTGATTTAATGAGGGTTGCTTAATCCATTATAATGAAAAAAAATATTATTTTAATTTTTACATCACTTATATTTCAAATCTCTACGTGTCAATGCATTCAAAATACTGAATTTTACGATGCTACTCCAAAAAGAGATTTACGAGGTGTGTTTTTAACGTCTGTTTTTAATCTCGATTGGCCAACGAATAGATTAGCAACACCAGCAGTTCAACAGGCAGAATTAATTGCTATTTTAGATAATCTAAAAAGCAATAATTACAATACTGTTTTTTTACAAGTAAGACCTGAATGTGATGCTTTATATAACTCAAGTATCGAACCTTGGTCATATAGATTAACTGGAACACAAGGGCTAGCACCTAATCCTTTATGGGATCCATTAGCATTTGCAATTACCGAAGCCCATGACCGTGGTCTCGATTTGCATGCATGGCTAAATCCTTATAGAGTTAGAGCAAATATAACATCTTATGCAGCCTCTGCTAATAGTATTTTGAATACGCAACCCACATGGATTCTTACAGCTTCTAATGATGCAAATTTAAAAATTCTAAATCCCGGAATTCCTGCGGTTCAAGATTATATAACCAGTATTGTTAAAGATATTTCTTCGAGATATGATATTGATGGAATACATTTTGACGACTATTTTTATCCAAATGGAGGAATGAATAAGAATCAGGACAATCAAACTTACATTGATAATAATCCAACAAACATTACAAACATTGCAGATTGGAGAAGAAACAATGTAAATATTATGATTGGTAAAGTTTATGACGCAATTCAAGTTATTAACACAAACCAAAATAAAAATATAGTTTTTGGAGTAAGTCCATTTGGGATTTGGAAATCAGGAATGCCAACAGGAGTTACAGGAAATCCATCATTCTCAGCACTTTATTGCGACCCAATTGCGTGGTTAAATGCTGATAAACTAGATTATTTAGCACCACAACTGTATTGGCAAATAACAGGTTCACAAGATTATATAGCGCTTTCTAAATGGTGGAATGATCAAATTAAAGCAAAAAACAAGCAATTATATGTAAGCCAAGCATATTATAGAATGATTGATGCAAGTAATTGGTCAGTTAGTGAAATTCAGAATCAAATTATTCAAAATAGAGCAACTAATATGGATGCTAATTTTGGACAAATTGCTTACAGGTATTCTTCTATAAAAAATAATGAGAAGGCAATTAATTCAACTTTAAACGGATCACAATATCAATATAAATCATTTGCTCCCCCAATTTTAGGAATAGGAAAAGATATTATTTGTCCTAATATTCCAACAAATATAAGAACAGAAGGATTGTATGTAAAATGGGATACTCCAACTGTAGCTTCAGACGGTGATTTGCCTGTAAAATACGTAGTTTATACTTTCGATAATGAGCTTGAAGCATTAACAAACCAAAATGATGGCTCTAAAATTTTAGACATTGTTGTAGGAAATCAATTATTGGTAAATGAAATGTTATTAAGAACTAAATATTTTGTTGTGTCTTCGTTAGATAAAAACAACAATGAAAAAGGAGATTTTTCACAACCATTTCTTAGTATTGGGAATCAAAGTTTAACTGATCAAATGGTAATAAATATATATCCAAATCCTTTTTCTGATGAGTTTGTGATTTATAGCGATGACAATAAATTATTAGGGAAAGTTATTATCGGAATATATGATTTGTCAGGAAAACAAGTTTTTAGTGAAACTATAGAAAAAAGTAGCGAAGAATTAAAAATTAATCCTAGCAACCTTAAAAAAGGCTTTTATCTTGGAAAAATAATTTTAGAAAATGGAAATAGCAAAACTTTTAAAGTAATAAAAGAATAAGTAATATAAAAACGGCACTCATTGAGTGCCGTTTTGCTAATTAATAAATTTAAATATTAAGTTAAAATTATCTTAACAAACTATTTTTAGTAGTTGCTTTTTATTGAAGTTTTTTAAAAATAAATTATATTCGCACGACTAAAAAAACAAAATTATGAAAAAGATTATTTTATCTCTGATTGTTGCAATAATGCTGCTTCCTGCAAGTGTTAAAGCAGATGAAGGAATGTGGTTCCTAATGTTCATCGAACGTTTAAATCACAGAGATATGGAAAAAATGGGATTGCAGTTAACAGCTGAAGAGATTTACAGTATCAATCACCATAGTTTAAAAGACGCTATCGTTCAATTTAATGGAGGTTGTACAGCTGAACTAATTTCTAAAGACGGATTAGTATTAACAAATCACCATTGTGGTTATGACGGGATTGCAGAACTTTCTACTGCAGAACATAATTTACTAAAAGATGGTTTTTGGGCTGCAAATCGTGCCGACGAAAAAAAACCATCAAGTTTATATGTTCGTTTCTTTGTTCGTATGGACGATTGTTCTAAACGAATTTTAGCAAAAGTAAATCCTTCAATGACTGAATTAGAGCGTGAAGCAGCTATTAACAAAGAAATTTCTTTAATCGAAAAAGAAAACAATGAAGGCGGAAAATATACCGTTTCTGTTCGTCCATTCTTCCAAGGAAATGAATACTACTATTTTGTATATCAAGATTATAAAGATGTGCGTTTGGTTGGAGTTCCACCAGAAAGTTTAGGAAAATTTGGAGGAGATACAGACAACTGGGAATGGCCACGTCACACTGCCGATTTCTCAATGTTTAGAGTTTACGCGGATGCTAACGGAAATCCAGCAGAATATTCAACTAATAATGTTCCGTTGCAACCAAAACACTATTTACCAGTAAATTTATCGGGTGTAAAAGAAGGAGATTTTGCTATGATTTTGGGTTATCCAGGTCGTACAAACCGTTGGATGCCGGCTGGAGGAATTGAGCAAAATGTAAAATTTGCTTATCCTGCTTGGGTTGAAGGGGCAAAGACTGGAATGGATAATATGAAAAAATACATGGATCAAAGCGATGCTTCTAGATTAGTTTATGCTTCAAAATATGCATCGACAGCTAATTATTGGAAAAATCGTCAAGGAATGATTGATGCATTAAGCAAATTCGGAACAGCAAAATCTAAAGCAGCACAAGAAACTAAATTTGACAAATGGGCAAACCTACCAGCAAATAAAACGAAGTACGGAAATGTGGTTTCAAATATTAATAAATATTATGCTTTAACAAACGAGAAATCCCGTCATGATAATTATTTGCAACAATTGTTTAGAACAACTATTTATGGTTCTATTGGAAGAACTTTAGGAAAACAACTAGATAATTATGTAAAAGCTGATGCTGCTAAGCGTGCTCAAATGGCGCCAGCAATTAGGGAAGCTTCTGAAACGATGTTTAAAGATTTGTTGATTCCTGCAGAAAAAGATCTTTTAGCAGCGCAATTAAAATTATATGCTACAAAATCTACAGGTTATGCTATTGCGCCAATGGTCGATAAATTAGCTAAAGAAAA
>NZ_JBDTQE010000013.1:0-47405 GCF_039932285.1 Flavobacterium sp. | reverse complement strand
AAATGGCAGCCAACGATGTTGCTTCAAAAAATATTGCTTTGTCAAATGCCGGCGATTCATATACACATTCAGGAAAATTAGATAATGCTTATTCTGATTATAAAGAAAGTATTAAATTAAATAGTGCAGACTTACATAGTATTATGGGAATAGGTTGGATTGCTTTACAGCATGATAATAATGATGCTTTAGCCGAGAAAATATTTAAATTTGTTCAAACAAAAACTAAATCTCCGGAACCACTTTATAAATTAATTTTAGTAGCTCAGCACAAAAAAGATGCTGTTGCTGAAAAAAAGTATGCAGAACAATATGAAAGCATTGTTACCGATAGTATTTATGGTTCAATGTATACAAAATATTTAGTCCAACTTTATACTCAAATTCTTAATAATCCTGCTAAAGCTGAAATGTTAGCTAAAGCTGAACTTGAAAACAGAGCAACACCGCAAACCTATTCTTGGTATGTATATTCTTTATTAGCTAATAATAAAATTAATGAGGCAAATGTTATTTATAAAAAATATGTTTCAGGAAAACCACTTGAGGCGCTAGAATTATATTATATGGGGAAACTTATGGAAGCTAATAAAAAAGGATATAATGCTAGTCAATTTTATAAAGCTGCTAATGAAAATTATTATGATTTAAGTCCAAGTATAGCTCGCGATTTAGATTCTAAATTAAAAGAATAATAGTTATGTGAAAAATATTCGTTCAATTGTCCAATAGGTTGCAATAGCAAATATAATGGCTGACAAGGGAATAACGATATATTTTCGGTAATAAGGTTTGTCTCCAAAAAACTTTGCTAATAAAAAGTAAGCTGATACAATTATTGTAATTTGTCCTAATTCTACACCTACGTTAAACATTAACAATGAAGTTAAAAATGATTTTTCTGGCAATCCTAAGTTACTCAAGACACTTGCAAAGCCCATACCGTGTATTAATCCAAAAAGAAAAACAATTCCAATTCGTGATGGTTTCAAATTTGGTGAAATAATATTTTCCATCGCAACATACATAATCGATATTGCAATAATTGGTTCAACAATAGAACTTGGAGGATTAATAATCTGATACATCGACAAACCTAAAGTTACAGTATGAGCAACCGTAAATGCTGTGGCTTGGAGTAAAACTGGTTTGAGTTTTGGATTCAATAAAAACAAACTCAATACAAACAAAATGTGATCAATTCCTAGCGGAATAATATGTTGAAAGCCTAATTTTATATACAAAAAAATAGTGTCTTTGCCAGACATATTTTCTAATTCTACAACCGCAACATGAGCATTGGCTGATTGATAAATTCCTATAAATAAAAAAACGAAAAATAAATATTTGATTTTTTTATTATTATATAAACTGTTTTTCATTTTTTATAAGAGTTATTTAGCAAATATAATAAACAAAGCGAATTCTATCAATGATTATTTTTTAATGTTTTTAAAAGATAGAAATGTTATTATTATTCTATTACTAATTTCCCTGTTATTATTTTAGCATTCGAGGTTATTTTAGCAAAGTAAATTCCAGAGGAAAATTAATTATTTACATTAAAATTATCTTAAAGATTTTTTTAATCTAAATGATTACAAATTTCTCAAATAAGAATCACTTTAAAAAGAATAAAAATTTAATAACAGTATGAAATTCTTATAAAAAATTTATGATCTTTTTTGTAGATAGGAAAGTTAAAACTTTTAAAATTTATTAAATTAACAATATAAAAAATCTTTAGAAACTTATGATTATAAAAATAATGAGCTCGATACAATATCGAGCTCATTACGAAAAATAATATTTTTTATTAATTGATTATAATTTTTTTAGATGCTTTTTTACCTTCACTTTCTACATTTAGCATATAAATACCTGAAGATAATGAACTAAAATTAAGTTCTTTGCTAAATACTGAACCATTACTTAAGAATGTTTCATTATATATAGAACGTCCTCTCAGATCATGTAAAGTAATATTAACTTTATCGGAAGTTGATAAAACTACATTAAACAATCCGTTTGATGGGTTTGGATAAACTCCAAAATTTTCAAATTGATTTTCTTGAGTAGAGAGTGTACCTTGAACTACAAAATTATCAATAAATACTCCTGTTTGATTAGCTCCTCCATCAGAAACAAATTTAAATCTAAAAATGATGTTTGATGGTCCAGATGTAATTCCTCTTGCTAAATCTGAGGCTGTAAGTGTATGTGTATAATTACGTTTATTACCATTTATACCAGTTCCTCCAAGCGCAACAGTTGGTCCAGTAGCATAAGCACCAGTCCATTGTTTACCTGGACACAATTGACAGTCATTTGTTGTGCCAGAACTAGTATTTGTTCTTGAACTATTATACCAATTAGAATCAGCAGCACTACCTAATATTTTCCATGTCGTACCAGAATCTGTAGAAAATTCAAGGTTAATGAAATCATAATTTTCTTCTAAATCAAATGCCATATCAAAACTTACGGTTGCATTATTATAAGTTGACAAATCATAACACTGTGACACTAAATAAGATTCAGAATTATCGGGGTAATTGCCTACTAGTTTTGTCGCATAACCCGAAGAACTACCTGTAGCAGTAGTAGTTAAAGGTGATTTATTAACTGCTCCTCTTTCCCAAATTGAATTTGTATCCCCATTACCATCAATAGAAACTAGAGTATTTGCAGCAGTAGTAAACGGATTTATTGTTCCTACAGTACCATTATCATTCACAGTTATTAGTGTAGTTTTTGTATTATTTGTAGTATCAGTATCTCCCGTTACTGTTGTTAACACAGTTATACTATGAGTCCCTCTTGATAAAGCACCAATAGTAATAGAATAATTTTGACTTGGGTTAGTACATGCCGATAAAGAATTTCCTAACCAATTTACATTGGTAGAAGTCCCTCCATCAATAGAATATGAAATTGTTGTCGATGATGAAATTATATCTTGCGATCCTTGATTTTTAAGTATAAATGACACAGAATGAGACGCGCCACAAGCAACATTACTATCACCTGTAACTGAACTAACAACTAAATCTAAACCAGAATATTTAGCCCCTACATTTACAGCATACCAAGCATCCATAACAGCAATATATTCTGTTGAGCCACAACCATAAACATTTTTTGCAACTTCAATAGTCGCATTTCGCATATCTGAATATGTAGCATTTGATGTCAAATAATCTCTTTCTGCAAAATAGGTAATTTGAGAAGACTTAGCCATTCCAATACCTGTAGTTGTAGTTGTTCTTGTAGGAGTAGCATTGTTTGTCCAATTTGTTTTTCCAATTGTAAGCAAATAAAACCAATGGTTTAATACACCACTGTTAGTATGAACTCCACAATGATCATTTCCGCTTGTAGGTGCACATGAACCGTCATCTGCTGTAGCTGACCAATTTGTTCCAAGATAAGTATCAGGATCACCTTTAGTTGTAGGATAACTCATAGAACGTAATGCACTAGCCGTTGACGAAAGATCTTCTCCTACCTTCCAAAGTCCCAAAGTTCCTGGAGATGCAGTATCAGCAGTAGCATTCAGATTCCCATTTCTACCATATTGCTCAATACAAGCACCCCAAATATCAGAAAGTCCTTCATTCATCCCTCCAGATTGATTCTGATAAGCTAAATCACAAGTATAAGTACAAATTGCATGACCAATTTCATGTCCACAAACATCTAAAGCTGTAAAAGGTCTAGTACTTCCATCACCATAAGTCATTACATTTCCATTCCAAAAAGCATTACTGTATCCTGCTCCACCTGCAACATCATCATAATGTACATAACTTTTTATTTTAGCACCTGCATCATCATAACTGTTTCTTCCAAAAATATTCTTCCAAAAATCATGAGTCATTTCCGCACCCCAATGTGCATCAAGCGCTGCATTATCTTTTGTTGCCGAAGCTGCCGCATAATTTCCAGTAGTCCATGTATTTGTAGAATTCACGAAATCTACTAAAGCATAAGATGGTGCCTTTCCAGAATTATAAGTCGCTGTACCATTTCCTGTTCCTCTTGTATCTTCCTGCAAAATATAATTAGCACCCACTAATTTAGTTTCTATAGATTTTGTTCCACTATAACGTGTTGCAGCTGTTCCTGTAAGAAAGTAAGTATTTGTATTATTTTCAAGAATAATAGCTTCTCCTTTTTTAGCATTTGCGTCGATTTCTTTATTAGAAGTTAATTTTGTCAAATGCTTAATAATAGGATTTTTGTATAGAATTTCTCCAGTGTGAGCATCAACAAATATTTCATTTCTAGATAGCGGAGTCATTGCATAAATATCATATTTATATGCTAATCTGATTTCTGCAACATTTATTTTTGGAAAAATTACAAGTTCACCTACGGGCTTAACATAATCCATTGCTCTAGCGCTATTATCATCTTCCCATAAATATTTTTGAGCACCAATAAAATTTAATGCACGATTAAAACAATCTTGTTGAGATAATGTTGGTTTTATGTCTAAGTTTTTAGCATCATATAATTCTCCATTAACACTTTCAACTTGTCCGTTACGTGCGTGTGTGATTGCAGTTCCAAACTCAACTTTTATACCTTTATAATATTGTTGATAACGTTGGTGTGTAAATCCAGAAAAATCAGAAGTTTCTTTTTTCTCCACAAAAGTATTATTTTCATCTAAATTGTAATTTTTACCAAATTCAGAAATAGCAACTTCTTTTGAAGTCGTATTTTCAAGTTTAATCGTTTTTTGATAAGCATTATCAGGATTGTATGTTTTAGCATTTTGAGCCAAAATACCTGATGTAAATAATATCATTAAGAATAATGACAAGATATAATTTTTTTTCATTATTTATTTTAATTTGTATTTTGATGCAATATTAATAAAAAAAATGTTAATTTCTATTTTTTTAGCACATTTGATTCCTGAGAAAATGCTAATAACTATTAAATGTAAATTAAAATAAACATCAATTTTGAATATAAAAAATGATATTTAGAAAGCATAGTGTTTTTTACTCCCAGTAATAAGAGCTTAATTAGCTCAAAATCTCAGAATATTTATAATTAATGTATCTGCTGGAAAAATTAATAAACAAAATATTAATTTAAAAAGATAACTAATAAATGAGCAAAAAAAATTAGTAGGGGGCAAATAATTAATTGATTTAAATGTATAAAAAAAACCACGTCAAAAACGTGGTTTTCTATAAAGACACATATATTATTTAGAAAACGAAAATTGCTCTTTCTCCCATCATTTCGTTTACTTGGTCAGCAACTTCTTCTAGGATTTTTTCGTTTGTATGATTCATAATTACTTTATCGATAAAAGCAACAATCGTTTCCATGTCATCTTCTAATAAACCACGAGTGGTAATAGCTGGTGTTCCAACACGAATTCCTGAAGTTACAAATGGTGATTTATCATCAAAAGGAACCATATTTTTGTTTACTGTAATTTCTGCTTTAACCAATGCATTTTCAGCTTCTTTTCCAGAAATATTTTTATTTCTTAAATCGATTAGCATCATATGATTATCCGTTCCGCCAGAAATAATGTTATAACCTCTTTTTACAAACGCTGCTGCCATAGCTTTAGCATTTTTTTGTACTTGCATTGCATATCTAAAAAACTCATCTGTTAGTGCTTCTCCAAATGCAACTGCTTTTGCAGCAATAATATGCTCTAAAGGACCACCTTGATTTCCAGGAAAAACTGACATATCTAAAACATGCGACATCATTCTAATCTCTCCTTTAGGCGTTGTTAGTCCCCAAGGGTTTTCGAAATCTTTCCCCATCATAATTAATCCACCACGTGGTCCACGAAGTGTTTTGTGTGTTGTTGTGGTTACAATATGACAATGAGGAATTGGATCGTTCATTAATCCTTTAGCTATTAATCCAGCTGGATGCGAAATATCAGCCATCAAAAGTGCACCAACTGAATCTGCAATTTTACGAAAACGTTCAAAATCCATATCACGAGAATAAGCAGATGCTCCCGCAATAATTAGTTTTGGTTGTTCTTTTGTTGCAATTTCTTGTATTTTATCATAATTCAGAATTCCTGTTTCTGGTTCAACACCATAAAAAGTTGGACTGTATAATTTCCCTGAAAAATTTACTGGCGAACCATGCGTTAAGTGACCCCCATGAGATAAATCGAAACCTAAAATTTTATCTCCTGGTTTTAAACAAGCGGCAAAAACTGCTGTATTTGCTTGTGAACCTGAGTGTGGTTGTACGTTTGCATATTCTGCACCAAACAAATCTTTAGCTCTATCTATAGCAATTTGTTCTATAACATCAACTACCTCACAACCTCCGTAATATCTTTTTCCAGGATACCCTTCAGCATATTTATTTGTTAGTACTGATCCTGCGGCTTCCATTACTTGGTCGCTTACAAAATTTTCGGAAGCAATTAGCTCTAAACCGTGAATTTGTCTGTCTTGTTCTTCAATAATTAGGTCAAATATTTGTTGGTCGCGTAACATATTTTTTATTTAGTTAAATTCAGTACAAAAATACAAAAAAACGTTTGGTAAAATAATAGTTTATGATATATTTGGTATAAGAATTATCAACAAATAAATAATATAATTATATGCCCATTACAGCAAACGATGCAACTAGAAAATCATGGTTAAACATAGCTGATGACAGCGACTTTCCTATACAAAATATTCCTTTCGGTGTTTTTTTAACCAAAGAAAATATAGTAACAGTAGGAACTCGAATTGGAGATTATGCAATAGATTTAGGTGCTTTACAACAATTAAATTATTTTGAAGGAATAGAATTAACCGATGATGTTTTCATGCAAGACACTTTAAATGATTTTATTTCTGATGGAAAAAAAACATGGAGATTGGTTAGAAATCGTATTGCAGATATTTTTGATATTAACAATCCGAAACTAAAAGAAAGTAAAAAACATCGAGACATAGTTATCTTTAATATTGATGATGTAGAAATGCAACTTCCTGTCTTTATTGGTGATTATACTGATTTTTATTCGAGCAAGGAGCATGCTACAAACGTAGGGAAAATGTTTCGTGATCCAGAAAATGCTTTGTTACCTAACTGGTTACATATTCCTGTGGGGTATCACGGAAGAAGTTCTACGATTGTTCCTTCTGGGATTCCGGTACATAGACCAAACGGACAAACTTTGCCAAATGGAGAAACACAACCTGTTTTTGGTCCTTCTAAATTAGTGGATTTTGAATTAGAAACTGCTTTTATTACAACCGATGCAAATATTATGGGAGATAATATTCCTGTAAATGAAGCTGAAGAATATATTTTCGGAATGGTTTTACTAAACGATTGGAGTGCTCGTGATATTCAGAAATGGGAATATGTGCCACTAGGCCCATTTTTAGCAAAAAACTTTGCTTCTTCTATTTCTCCTTGGATTGTAACTATGGATGCCCTTGAACCTTTTAGAGTGCAAAGTCCAAAACAAGAACCAACGACACTACCGTATTTACAACAAAAAGGAAAACATTCCTTCGATATTAATCTAGAAGTATCTATTGCTCCTGAAAATGCTGAAGCAACTGTGATTTCTAGATCCAATTATAAACATATGTACTGGACAATGAGCCAGCAATTAGCACACCATACGAGTAATGGTTGTCGAGTAAATTCTGGTGACATGATGGGTTCTGGCACAATTTCTGGACCTACCGAAGATAGTTTTGGGTCTATGCTAGAACTTACTTGGGGTGGAAAAAATCCTATAAAAATGAATGATGGTTCCGAAAGAAAATTTATAAATGATGGCGATACTGTAATTATGAAAGGTTTCTGCAAAAATGACAAAGTTAGAATTGGTTTTGGAGAAGTTTCTAGTAAATTATTGCCTGCCAATAAAATGAAATAATTCTTATCACTTTTAGAAAATAAAAAAACTCCAAAATTTAATTTTGGAGTTTTTTTGGCTCGATGTTTGCCTTATTTAGCCCAGATAGAAACGATATCCTTTTACTTTTTTCTTTAGAAAGTAAAAGATATAGTGAATAGCTGGAAATAGCTTCAAAAAAATTATATTTGTCTAATCTAAAACCTAAGTTTATGAAAAAAAATACATTATTATTTCTTGTTTCTTGTTTCATTTTTTCTTGTGGCGTAAAAAAAACACAATCGTTATTAAGTGATGGTGATTATGATAGTGCCATAAATCGAGCTGTCGAATCATTACGTACAAAAAAAGATTCAAAAGGAAAACAGGATTATGTTTATTTGCTTGAAGAAGCTTTTGCTAAAGCCAAAGATCGTGATTTACGTAATATAGATATGCTAGCTAAAGATGCTAATCCTGCAAATTTGGAGAGAATATATAATACTTATTTGCAATTAAATAGTCGTCAAGAACGTATTCGTCCTTTGCTGCCATTACAATTACTTAAAGACGGACGAAATGCTTATTTCCCTTTAGATAATTATTCAGACCAAATTGTAAACAGTAAAAATTCATTATCTAAATATTTATATGATAATGCTACTAAACTTTTGAAATCTAATAATAAAATGGATTTTAGGAAATCATACGATGATTTAGCTTACCTAGAGAGTTTGAATCCAGGATATAAAGATGTGAATAAACTCATGAATGAAGCCAAGCTAAAAGGAACTGATTTTGTAAGTGTTTATACAAAGAATGAAACTAATATGATTATTCCAACTCGATTGCAAGATGATTTATTAGATTTTAGTACATATGGACTAAATGATAAATGGACAGTTTATCATAGTAATAAACAAAAAAACATTAACTACGATTATGGATTGATTGTAAATTTTCGTCAGATAAATATTTCTCCAGAACAAATTAAGGAGAAAGAATTTATTAAAGAAAAACAGATTAAAGATGGGGTAAAAACACTTTTAGATTCCCACGGAAATGTTGTGAAAGATAGTTTAGGACATCCTATAAAAGTTGATAATTTTAAGAATATCCGAGTAGATATTTATGAATTTAAGCAGTTTAAATCATGTCAAGTTACGGCCAAAGTAGATTATATCGATTTCAGAACTAATCAACTAATAGAAGCTTTTCCTGTGGCAAGTGAGTTTGTATTCGAAAATATTTATTCAACATACAATGGAGATAAAAATGCTTGTGACGAAAGTTATATGCAATATTTTAACAAACGTGCTGTTCCGTTTCCTAGTAATGATCAAATGGTTTATGATTCGGGGGAGGATTTAAAATCTAAATTGAAAGATGTAATTACCAGAAATAGATTTAGAAGATAATTTTTTTTAAATTCTATAATTAAAAAAAACTAGAACTCAAGATTAAAGTTGATTTCTAGTTTTTTTTAGTTTTAAAATTAAAGTATATAAATGAAAATTGGGTAAAATCGTCTTTTATAAATTTTTTATATACTATTTTTCTTTTGGTCAATATATTGGTTATTAAAATATTTATTAGGTTTAATGTACACGACATTATTTTTAAAATCGAGGAATATATTAAATTTTCTTAAAATTTCGTTCCCTAAAACATGAACATTTTTATCCTTCAATGGCTTTTGTGAAGTTGTTATTTGGACTGGAATATTTTTAAGTTTATATCCTCCGATTTTTAATGTTTGCAAAATAGAAGTAATAACAGGAATTTCGTTTCCTTGTGCACCTTTCATTATTACTTTTTTGATAATCTTCATTTTACTAGTCGGAAAGGCACCTTTTTTTAATAAATCATTATCTAACATTACAGTTCTTTCAAAGCCAGTATCAAAGAGGAAAAGATCATTGTTTGTAATTCCATTTTCCTTAATTTCACTTAAAACTAAAAACAAGTCTTTAAAAAATTCCATTTTTAAGGCACTAAATTTGCTGTCTAATATTACATGTTTGGGCAATTCAGAATGAATAATCATAGCGTGATTGTCATAATTGAGTTCAACAACTTTTCCTTTGAAAAAGTCCCAGCCAAATCTTCCATCTGTTCCGTGTCCTGCTAATTCAGCGTCATAAACTTTAGTTTTGTAATTTGTTTTTCCAATTTTTAAATTATAAAATGTGTTATAAAGTTTTGGAGTAAATTTAAGTTTATTCTTTAAAACATCATTTGTTAAAATCAATTCGGTTGTTCCTGTATCAAAATTTAAGTTTAAAGTGTCTTTTTCATTGAAAACAGCTTTTATAAAAATTGTATTATGCTCGTTAATAGTCAATGAAATAGTGTCCCTAAATTCTATTTTTTGAGCAAAACTCTTTATAGAAAATAGTATAAAAGCAAAAAATAATAACTGTTTCATTTTTAGGATAATCTTTTGTAAATGCTATATTGTATTGAATAAGCAAATGGTATTGTGAAAAATAAACCAATGCATAAGGCAATGATTCCAATTGCAGAGAATATTCCAGCCACAATCATTAATAATAAAACAATAAAAAAGTTATTGGAAATTCTGGTGCAACTTAACTTTACAGCATCAATAAAATTTAAACTCTTAAAAATAACTAATGGTATTGTTATAAATGTAAGTATCGATACGGTGTAAGAAATTATAAATCCTAGTATTTCTCCCGAAGTATTTGGCATAACATTTTTTATCAAAATATTTAGTCCTACCGAAAATAACGAAATTGCAGCTGTTGCTAATATAATATCTAAAAATTGAGGACTGTTTACATAATAATATATTGAAGAAAAAGTAACTTCTTGTTCATTATCTGCATCATGTGCCATTTTTAGCATTCCAGCTACAAACGGACTTATAAGTACCGTAAAGCCTATAACGACAGCAAAATAAATTAACATTCCATTTATTGATAACGTTTCTGGATTAAAATTTTTCATCAGTTCAGGAAGTTTATCAGCCTCAAAAAAGTAACCAATTCCCACTAATGCGAGCATTGTTAGTATAAGCATTAGAAACATAAAAGCCAATCCGCCTATAAGCGCCGTTTTTTTCCAGATTTCAAAAGCCTCGTTAATTACTTCTCCTAGATCTAAAGATTTTTTGATATTATTCATTTCTTCGTTTTGTGAATTCTCGTTTGTCATATTTTTAATTTATATTTTATAATAGATTTCGTTAAATGGAATTCTGAAGCGTTCGCCATATACTCCGTTTTCATCTCGAATACCGCAACCAATAATCATATTTATTTCTGATGATGAAGGTAATTGCAATATTTTTTTCACTCGTAAAGAATCAAAACCTTCCATAGGACAAGTGTCATAATTTATAGAAGCCATACTAATCATAAAGTTTTGGGCTGCTAATCCAGCACTTTTATGAGCAACAATTCTCATGTCACTTTGCCTTGTTTGTCTATAAATGGGTTTAAATATCCCAATAATTTGGAATATTATAAATTTTATTACACCTAAAATTCCCAAGAAATCAAGATATATTGTGGGAACAATTTTTTTATAATAATTAAGTGCAAACTTTTCTCTTTTTGAATATTCAGATTCTGGTTTATTGCCATACTGCGATTTTAGAAATTCAATATTGGACTGAACTCTCTTTTTCCACAAATCTTTTCTAGCCACAATTACAACAATCTGTTGTGCTGTTTTTGCCGCATTTTGATCTAAACAAGCAACGGTAAGTTTTTGTAATATTTCGGGAGAAGTAATATGGTAAAATTCCCAAAGTTGCATATTGCTACTAGTTGCCGCTAATGATGCAAGTTTTATACAATCTTTGACTTTTTGTTCGTCAATTGCCTCTTTTTTGAAAACTCGAACAGATCTTCTGTATTCTATAGCTTCTCGTGCCGTTTTTTCTTCCTTTATAACCATCCTAAAATTCTTTTTATAAGATTTACTTTGTTTTTGTATGGTGCATATCTTAGTGGTAAGTCTAACCAATTTCCTTTTCTGACAATGGCTTTTTTATGCGAAAAAGTATCAAAACTTAGTTTTCCGTGGTAAGCGCCAATACCGCTATGACCAACACCACCAAAAGGCAAACGACTGTTTGAAAAATGAATGATAGTATCATTTACACAACCTCCACCAAAAGAATATTTATTAAGAACTTCCTTGATAAATGAATTGTTTTCTGAAAAAATAAATAAGGATAATGATTTTTCGTATTTTGAAATAATTCTTTCAATATCTGCTTTTGATTCGTAAGAAAGAATTGGTAAAATAGGGCCAAAAATTTCATCTTGCATCACTGGACTATCTAAATTAGGCTCGTCGAGTAGTGTAGGAGCAAGGTAAAAATCACTTCTGTTAGATTCGCCACCAGAAAGAACAGTTTGATTTTCGATTAAGCTTAACTGTCTTTCCCAGTTTTTTAGATTAATTATCCTAGCAAAATCTTCAGATTCTTGAGGGTTTTCTCCTAACGCATTTTTTATTTCTTCGATAAGATAATTTACTAATTTGGATTTCATTTTATGATGAACCAAAATATAATCTGGTGCAATGCAAGTTTGTCCCGCATTTAAAATTTTACCCCAAATAATGCGTTTTGCAGCTAGTGGAAGATTCGCAGTTTCATCTACAATACAAGGGTTTTTCCCGCCTAATTCTAGCGTTACGGGTGTTAGGTTTTCGGCTGCAGCTTTTGCAACAATCTTTCCAACAGCCACACTTCCTGTAAAGAAAATATAATCCCAACGTTTTTTTAGTAAGTCTTGAGCAATCGTATAATCGCCAGTTACAGCTACTACGTGTTTTACTTCAAATGATTCTCTAATGATTTTTGATATTATTGCTGAAGTATAAGGCGTAAGTTCCGATGGTTTTAACGTGACTTTATTTCCCGCTGCAACGGCTGCAATAAGTGGGCTAATGGCCAATTGAAAAGGATAATTCCATGGGGAAATTATAAGTACTTTTCCGTAAGGATCACTGTAAATATAATCTGAAGAAGGAAAATTGAGAAGTGATGGAAAAACCCATTTTGGTTTGCTCCAAGAATCTATTTTATTGATCGTATTTCTTAATTCCGAAATGATATAAGATGTTTCAGTAACAATACCTTCAAATCTTGGTTTTTTAAAATCTTTATATAAGGCATCCAAAATTTCTTCTTCGTGAATGATAATATTTTTTAAGAGCTTTTTTAATGCTTCTTTTTTTTGTAAAACAGTTGGCAAATTATTCATCGAAAATATTTTTGTTAATACCTTTTTTGGGGTAATTGTTTTTTTATTTTTCTACCACATAGAGACATAGATTAGATAAAACGGTTAAGGCATTTTACTTTTTTTAAGTAAAACATAACTATGTAAATTCAAGAATTGAATTAAACCAATCTTTTTTCTATGTTTCTGTGTGGTTTAGTTTGTGTTTTTTTATATTAATTTTACCCAACGGGCATGCTAATTTAATAAATTAAACGGCACGCCAAATAACATCTTCAGGAATTGGTGCAATAATTTGTATATTTTCTTTCGTAACAGGATGTATGAATACTAATTTTCTGGCATGCAGATGTATTCCTCCGTCGGGATTACTTCGATCGAAACCATATTTTAAATCTCCTTTTATGGGTGAACCAATAGCCGAAAGTTGTGCCCTAATTTGGTGATGGCGACCTGTGTGAAGATTAATTTCTAAAGCAAAATAGTTGTTTAATTCTTTGATTATTTTATAATCTAGGGATGCTAATTTACTTTCAGGAACTTCTTTGAGATGTGCTTTTGAAGTATTATTTTTCTCGTTTCTTTTTAGATAATGAACTAATTTATCTTCACTTTTTTCGGGTTTCTTTTTTACAACAGCCCAATATGTTTTTTGAGTTTCTCGATTACTAAACATTTCGTTAAGTCGCGTTAATGCCTTACTGGTTCTTGCGAAAACTACAATTCCGGTTGTTGGTCTGTCTAATCTGTGCACAACGCCCAGAAAAACTTCGCCAGGTTTATTATATTTATCTTTTATATATTCTTTGACCACTTCCGATAACGGTTTGTCACCTGTTTTGTCACCCTGCACAATATCGCCTACACGTTTATTTACCACAATAATGTGATTGTCTTCGTGAAGGATTTGGAGGTTATTTTTAGTAGAGAGAATTTTCAAAATCGATTAGTTAGATTGTTAGACTTTTAGATTATTAGATTATTAGATTTTTAATGTTGAACGAAATTTAGAAGTCATTTTGACTATTCTATCAATACTAAATGAAAATTCGTCTAATTTAGATTGATTGATGTAACCTAAATCAAATGCTATTAATAATTGAGTTTCAATTTCATAAATTGAGCCAATCGCAATTTCAAGAAATCTTAAAAAATCTTTGTTACTGCTTCTAGAGCATCCTTCTGCAATATTTGAAGGAACAGATACTGATGCTCTGCGAAGTTGATTGGTTAATCCAAATTTTTCACTATCTGGAAAATTAGCAGTTACAATGTAAATTTCAGAACAAAATACTCTACTTAATTTCCAAATTTCTAAATCTTTAAATCGGTGCATACTTCTAATAATCTAACAATCCATTAATCTAATAATCGAAATTAATATTGTTCGCCAGCATTGGGGAAATCTTTACTCTTCACATCAGCAACATAATTGCCTATGGCTTTTGTCATTTGGTCATATAAATCTAGATATCTTCTTAAGAATCTTGGACTAAACTCGTTATTCATACCTAACATATCATGAATAACTAAAACTTGTCCGTCGACTCCGCCACCAGCTCCAATTCCTATTACAGGAATAGAAATACTTTCAGCTACTTTAGTCGCTAAATGTGCTGGAATTTTTTCTAAAACCAAAGCAAAACAACCTAATTTTTCTAATAATTTAGCATCTTCAAGTAGTTTTTCGGCTTCTTCTTCTTCTTTGGCACGAACAGTATAAGTTCCAAATTTATAGATAGATTGTGGTGTAAGACCCAAATGACCCATCACTGGAATTCCAGCATTTAGGATTTTCTTGATGGAATCTTTTATTTCTCTTCCGCCTTCTAATTTCACAGCATGTCCGCCACTTTCTTTCATGATTCTAATAGACGAACGCAAAGCTTCTTTTGAATCCGATTGGTAACTCCCAAAAGGCAAATCGACAACAACCAAAGCTCTTTCAATAGCACGAACGACGCCAGATGCGTGATAAATCATTTGATCTAAAGTAATAGGTAAAGTCGTTTCGTGTCCAGCCATAACATTACTGGCAGAATCGCCAACTAAAATGACATCAACTCCAGCGGTATCTACAATTTTTGCCATCGTATAATCGTAGGCTGTAAGCATAGAAATTTTCTCACCATTGGCTTTCATTTCTATTAATGATTTGGTGGTAATTCGTTTGTAATCTTTTTTAGCTACGGACATATTTTAGATTATTAGATATTTAGACTTCTTAGATTTTTAGAATGTAAAAGTAGTAAAATCGTTCAGTTTAGTTGTAAATACTGAGAAAATTATATTGAGAATTTATTGATTTTTTTTAAAGTAAGTAACGTTGATATGCTTGCTAATAATACACCAATTGTATAGTAAGCTAAATCACTCCAAAGAAAACCTTGACCAAGTGCATAATGTCCCAATGAAGTTTTTCTGATAGCAACAATCCATTCTGCTTTATAAAGTTGAAGAAATTCGATACAATAGCAGAATAATAAAGCTAGAATTATGGTTTGCTTTTGATTGTAATTAGGAAAAAGAAAACACATTCCAAAATAGACCATTACAGCATATAAAATATCTCCAAAAAAAGTTGGAATTCCTTCAATTTTTCGGGATATAATTCCCAAAATGATGGTGAGTATAATTAATACAAAATAAAAAAGTCGATTGTTTTTTAACATAATAATTTTAACAATCTGCCAAATTTACCGCAATAGCCAATCCACCTTCAGATGTTTCTTTGTATTTATTATTCATGTCTTTTGCGGTTTGCCACATGGTATTTACCACTTTATCTAAAGGAACTTTAGCATTTTTAGGATCGGTTTCTAGCGCTAATTCGGCAGCATTGATGGCTTTGATGGCTCCCATAGTATTTCTTTCAATACAAGGAATTTGTACCAAACCACCAATAGGATCACAAGTTAATCCTAAATGATGTTCCATAGCGATTTCGGCAGCCATAAGGACTTGTTCAGGAGTTCCTCCCATGAGTTCACATAGTGCAGCTGCAGCCATTGCTGATGATACGCCAATTTCTGCTTGACAACCACCCATTGCAGCGGATATTGTTGCTCCTTTTTTGAATATACTTCCTATTTCGCCAGCAACCATTAGGAATTGTTTAATTTCTTTTTCGCCTGCATTATGATTTTCGATGCATAGATAATACATTAAAACAGCAGGAATTACACCTGCACTTCCGTTGGTTGGTGCTGTTACCACTCGTCCTAATGAAGCATTTACTTCATTTACCGCAAGGGCAAAGCAAGAAACCCATTTTAGGATTTGACGAAATTTAACTTCGGTTTTTCTGATACATTCTAACCATTCTTGTGGGTTCGAATAATTGGCTAATCCTATTAGGTTTTGGTGCATATCAAAAGCCCTACGACGAACATTTAATCCGCCTGGCAAAATCCCTTCGCTATGACAACCAATGTGCATACATTCTAACATGGTGATCCAAATTCTCATTAACTCATGATGAATTATTTCTTCAGAACGCATCGATTTTTCGTTTTCGTAGACGATTTCAGATATTTTTTTATTTTCCGAAATACAATATTGCAATAATTCTTCTGCTAAATTGATTGGATAAGGAAAAGCACATTTTATTTCAGTTTTTTTCTTTGCATTTATTCGTTCTTCTTTAACCACAAAGCCACCACCAATAGAGTAGAAGGTCGATTGGTATTCTTTTTCATCGGAAGTAAATGCGGTAAATGTTAATCCATTGGCATGAAAGGGAAGGAAGTTTTTATTAAAAACAATGTCTTGTAAAAAATAAAATGGAATGTGTTGTTTGCTACCCAAATTTATTTCTTTCTTATCTTCAATATTTTTTATAATTCCAGCAATATTCTGCACAGGAATATATTCAGGATCTTGCCCACTTAGGCCTAACATTATCGCTAAATCGGTTGCGTGACCGGTTCCTGTTAATGAAAGAGAACCATATAAATCTACTTTAACTCGAATTGTTTTTTCTAAAATATTTCTTTCAGTGAGTTCGGCTAAAAATCTTTCGGCAGCACGCCAAGGCCCAAGTGTGTGTGAGCTAGATGGACCAACACCAATTTTTAACATATCAAATACTGAAATACACTCTTCCATAAAACTGATTCTTTAGTATTACAAATATATGTTTTGTTTAATAAAGTTAGAATAATAATTATGTATTAAAATTCTTCCAATGCTATTATATTTTTCTATTTTTACAAATACTTTTTAATCCAATTTTTCATGTCTAAATTTTTCAGATTTCAAGAGTATAAAACATTGTTTTATAGAATATTATTGGCTTTTTTGTTTTATTCTATTGCAAGATTGGGCTTCTTTTTATACAATTATAAATTACTAAAAGTAGATTCGTTATCGGAATATATGGCATTAGCCTTTCATGGTTTGGTATTTGATACGACGGCAATTTTGTATGTAAACGGATTATTTATCTTACTTTCAATAGTACCATTTTGGATAAATACTTCAAAAAAATATCAAATTTTTCTTTTCTGGGTCTATTTTATATTTAATGGTATCGCGTATGCTACTAATTTTGTAGACTTTATTTATTACAGATTCACATACACTAGAACAACCATTGCTATTTTAGATATTGCAAAAAACGAAACTAATAAGGGAAGTTTGTTTTCTCGTTTTATTGTAGATTATTGGCATGTTTATGCTTTGTTTTTTCTTCTATTATTCGTTTGGATTTATTTGTATAAAAGAGTGAAAATTACTCAAACACAAATTATTATTAGTAAAATTAAATACTTTTCCTATTCGATAATAGGTTTATTGGTTATTGCAACTATTGCTATTGGCGGAATTCGTGGCGATTTTAAGAAAAGTACCAGACCTATTAATCTAATTGATGCCAATAGATATGTTACAAAACCACAACATGCAGATATTGTTTTAAATACGCCTTTTGCGTTAATCAGAACGATGAATACAAATACTTTTAAGAAGATTAATTTAGTATCTGAGGAGCAAATAAACAATACAATTCAACCTATAAAACAATACAAAAATAATCCACTCACGAAACCCAATATAGTTGTTATAATTACCGAAAGTATGGGAAGAGAATATTTGGGTGCATTTAATAAAAATTATGCGATTCCAGATTATAAAAGTTATACCCCATTTTTAGATTCGTTAGCCCAACATAGTTTAATTTTTACCAATGCTTTTGCAAACGGAAGCAAATCGATACACGGAATGTCGTCAGTTGTTGCTGGAATCCCGTCTTTTAGAGATGCATTTACATCATCGCCATATCCTAAACAAAAAATACAATCGTTGGTTTCAACGCTTAAAGAATTAGGTTATGACACTTCTTTTTTTCATGGTGCAGCCAATGGTTCTATGGGATTTTTAGGTTTCGGAAATATTTTAGGTTACGATCATTATTACGGACGGACAGAGTTTAATAACGACAACGAATTTGATGGTTCTTGGGGAATTTGGGACGAACCATTTATGCAATTTATGAAACAAGAATTAGACAAAAAGAAAATACCTTTTTTTAGTACTATATTTACAGTTTCTTCTCACGAGCCATTTATTCCGCCAGCAAAATATAAAGATACTTTTCCAAAAGGAACAATTCCTATGCATCAAGTGGTGGGTTATACTGATTTTGCTTTCAAGAAATTCTTTGAATCTGCTAGAAAGCAACTTTGGTTTAATAATACAATTTTTATAATCACAGCAGATCATTGCAATCAAACCTATTATCCGTTTTATAATCAAATAGTTAACCGTTCTGCAGTTCCAATATTAATTTACAAGCCTAATAGTAATCTTAAAGGTGTTAATACCGATTATGCACAACAAATAGATATTTATCCCACAATATTAGATATGATTGGCTATCAGAAACCTTTTAGAAGTTGGGGTAGAAGCTTGGTTGGAGAGAAAAAGATACCGCCATTTGTTTGTAATTTTAATGGTGGACAATATCAGTTTATGCAAGGAAATTATATTTGTACTTTCGATGGGAAAGATATTGTAGGAATATATGATAAAAAAGATTTGGGTTTAGAAAATAACTTGATGGGAAAAGTAAAAAATCAAGAAATAACAAAACTCGAAATTTCTGCAAAGGCTTTTATTCAAGATTATATGGAAAGAGTTATTGATAAGAAAATGTTTGTTGAGTAATGATTTTTAATTTGATTTCTTCTAAAAAAATATCTAAAATGAGATTAAGATTGATCATCGTATTAGTTCATTTTATGATTATCGCAGTTACTTGTAATGCACAAAATGAAGCTATTATTAGCGACACAACTTTTGTAAATCTAAAAGATTATAGTTCCGATTTTATTTTGGATATGAAGTATGCTACCGAAGATAATTTCTTAAAAACAAAAGTATATGATTGTGAATCCTGTTTTTTGAGATTAAAAACTATAAATTTTCTTATGGAAGCCAATAGAGAATTTATGAAAAAAGGCTACAAAATTAAGTTGTTTGATTGTTATAGACCGCTTGATGTTCAGAAAAAAATGTGGGCAATTGTTCCCGATGCAAATTATGTAGCAAATCCCGCAAAAGGTTCTATACACAATCGTGGAGGAGCAGTAGATATTACTTTAGTCGACGAAAATGGTATCGAGCTTGACATGGGAACTACTTTCGATTTTTTTGGTATAGAATCTAGTCATGATTACAGCGATTTCCCTCGAAAAATACTTAAAAATAGAAGGTTTTTGAAAAAAATCATGACACGTAATAATTTTGAATCCTTCGATTCTGAATGGTGGCATTACAATCTAATAGGTTCTAGAAAAGATAATTTGTCTAATTTTACTTGGCCGTGTGAGTAAAAGTTGAATTATAAATTATACTTTTTAGTAATATATGTTTAAGATAATTTTTGTCTGTGAATTGTCAATTATCTTTTCAATACGGCTGTAAAATTTTTCATTTACCATAGGACAACCATAACTATTACAAATGTAATGTTGTTGTTCGTTGTAAGGCACATCAAAATACTTGTGCAAAACTATATTTCTGTCGTAAGCATTGCTATTTGTTTTGTCCAGACCATATAATTTATAAGCTTTACCAAATTTTCCGACATAAGAATCTCCTATCGAATATTTTCCTAATGATGTAGAAAGGGAATTGTTTATATTGCTAAATTTTAGTTTTCCTTGAATCCCAGTTTCAGAACCAGAACCGTGTGCAACCAAACCTTTGTCGATAGTTTTATTGTTTTTTAAATCATAAATAAAAAAACGATTTTTTCCAGAAGGAATTCTCATATCTATAAAAAAAGCAATTTCTTTATTGTATTTGGAATTGATACTTATTAGTTTTTTTACTTCAAGTATTTGAGAATCTAGTTTTTCTTTTGGTGAATAAGTTAATTCAGGATTGGTTGTTGTACTAATTTTAGGATGGCTAATAAACTTAAAGCTTGCAAATGATATTCCTATAAATATTATGGTGAAAAATATTTTTCTCATGTTGATGTTTTTTCAATTTCAAAATCTGTTCGAAAATATTTTATATGACTAATTTTGCCGTTTCTTTTGCAATTCCAATAGTTGCAATTGAACCACTATTAAATCTTAAAAAATCCGTTTCAATTCCATCACTAAAAATTACGCCACTGGTCGGCATTAAAGATTCAATTGTCAACTTATTTTCTGATTTTATTATACCTGCCGTAATCCCAATTTGCGTTCTTATACTTTGAAAAGGTTCCCTAACTGCAAAAAGCAATTCATTTTCATTTAGTTTTGGTCTTTTAGGTTTTAAGTTTTTTTCAAAAATATTTGTAATCCCATACGACATATTAAAAATTGAACTTAACCAACCTGTTGAACCTGCTGGAGTTGATACAATTAAACCACTTGAAGAATGTTCTTCTATATTATTATTGAATGATATTTTATATTTTGCTGAAATATGTGTTGATGCTCCAATAAATAAATCATTAAATGCTAAAAGTCTTTGTCCATCATTAAGTTTTGCTTCTGCAAAACGCATAGTTTTTGAATTATATTGTTTTGTAATTACATTTTCAACTCCTCTAATAAAATTATTGGTGTCAAATGGTAATAAGATACCATCATATCTTTCTTTATCAGGATTTACAGCTATAATAGGGATGTTTTTTGAATATTTCGCTGTATTTGCTACAAGTCCATCTTGACCAATAACAATAATTAGTTGATTTTCTGAAAAAATAAAAGAGGAAACAAAATTTCTTTCTACTATTTTATTTTTAATAACTTTTGAAAGTTGCAGTTGCAACGATTGTAACGAACTTTGAAAAATTTCATTTTCAATTTCGTAATCATTAAAATTCCCTCCAAGTCTTTCTATGTAAAATTTTGCTTGCGCTTTGGTATTAAATCTTTCGATTAGTAATTCGAGGCGAGTTTTGTTTTTTACAATTATTGCATACTCAATTGCCATTTTATTTTATTTCTCATTTATCAAAGAATCTAGTAAATTGGGGCTGATATTTAAATTGCCAATTTTATCGGCATTTTCCGCTAACTGTCTAAAAGCAAGTGAAATATTAAATTTTGGATCAGGGTTATTGTTTAAAGCAGTCAAGATTTTCCAATCAATATCTTTATAGGGTTTTAATGTTGCTTCAATCACATATCCTTGTGTCTCAGCTTCTATTTTATCATTTTCTGTTTTTTGTTCAATTAAAAGTTTTCGTTGATTTTCTACAGAAATATCAGCTTCCAATTTCATTTCTCTTAATTTTCTTTCATTTTCGGCTTTTATAATTTCAGATTCCATTATTTTTTCTGTGATTTGCTTTTGCTTTTCTTCAATTGCAATTTCAGTATTAAGTTCGGTTTCTTTAATTATTCTTTCTTGCTCTACTGCAAAATTTCGTCTTTCATAAATTGCTTGGTCTGCTTCTTGTTGCAATTTTTCTCTAGTTTCAGTTTCTAATGCTCTAGACATTTCGGGTGTTGCAGAAATTGCCAAAATACTTGCTCCCAATATTTCTATTCCGAGCATATTTATTGCTGTAGAATTTTTTAATCCTTCAATAATACTTTCTTCGATTGTCTTTGCAGAACGAATTGCATCTTTTAGTTTTATTCCGTGAATAAATGATGAAGTTGCAGTTTGAGCTTCATTTATTAATCTTTGATTAAGCTTTTCAATATCGTTTTTTTTGTATTGTCCATTATCTTGAACTGTAAAATCTAATACATCGGATAATGTTTTTGGGTTTGTAATTTTATAGCTTATTTGTCCTTGAATTGTAACAGTTTGATAATCATTAGTAGATTCACTGAATATAAATGGCAAATCATTACTTCCCATTGGAATTGCAACAATTGAACTATTCGGAGAAAAATAGAAAAATGAAAGCCCACGACCTTCTTTTGAAATATTTCCGTTTTTGAAATGCAAAACATAAGTCATTGCATCAAATTTTATGTGTTTAAATCCAAACATATTTTATTTTTTTAATTATAATTAGTTTATTACTAGGAAATATTACTCAATACAAGAAAAATTATCTATAAAGAAATTCTCGGGCTCAAAAACACCAGTCACTTTTTCTCCACGAAGCTCTTTTTGTAGGATATAATCTTTAGTTTCCGAAGCCAATTTTATCCTCATCATAGTAATTGGATATTTTTTTAAATCTTCAAAATTATCTTTCATAAATAGAAAGCGAGCATTTAATAATCGATTGTTTAATTTTTCTTGCGCATTGTAAATTAAATTATCGCATTCGTTTTCGCCAGCATTTAATAAGGTGTAAATTTTTCCATTAGATAACTGAAAATAAACTTTAGAGTTTTTATCTAAACATTTTGGAGTAATAAAATCGGTGCTTTTCTGAATAATCTGAAGACTTAAAACAGGTGTTCCGTTATCAGAAATTAACGATAAGAAAACGAATTGTGCTGAATTCCCAAAGACTCTTTCATAAACCAAACAACTTTTGGTTTCTTTTAGTGTTCCAATCGAGTCGGTTACATTTACGCTGTATTCACAAGGTTTTTGTGCAAATAATAAAGATTGAAATAAGTAGAATAAAACAATTGTAGGAATTCTCATCAGGTTTAAATTTTGGTGCAAATTAAAACAATTTTATGATTATTTGCATTGGTTGTAAAAAATACGTAGATATTTCCACCATCACTAATTTTCCATTTTGCTCTTATTTTTTCGACAGTTTCTGGGAAGTTTCTGATGGTAATATTCGCTTTTGTGTTTTGAAGAAATTCTTTCATTTCATTTTTATTATATTCAAATTTCCTTTCAATTTTGAATATTCGCCCAGGGAAATCTATTATCTCGTCCGATGTATATAAATGAGAATGTTGGTGTAGTTTTTCGAGTTTAAAATGATTAGCAACCAATTCGAAAGCGCCCGATTTTAGAATAGCAGAATTGGGTTCGTAAATATATTTTTTAGGTAAGTTGTAACTTTTGTTTTTTATTTCTTCACCCAAAATAAATTCAAATATCTCTTCTTTTTCTTTGTTAAAATTAATGGTTTTTATAGTAATTGCATCATCATAATTTTTTTCAATTTCCCATAATAATTCTTTTACTTCATTATTTATAGCAATAACATGAATGGTTTTTACATTCTGTAATTCATTCAAACCTGAAGTAATATCTAGTATTGGTGCAGTTTTTATAAGTATTTTATCGGAAAACTGAAAATAATCGTCTAAAAAATTAGGAACATTAGGCGAGCAATCTTTTAGCATAAAAACTTTACCTTTTCTATCACTTCTTCGAGACGGATCTATGTAAATCCAATCAAAATGTTGGTCTAATTTTTTTAATGTTTCAAAACTATCGCCTTGTAAACAGTTAATGTTTTTTATATTTAAAATCTCAAAATTATGTTTTACAATTTCAGATAATTCTGTATTTAATTCACAGTGAAAAACTTGATTTATTTTTTTTGAGAAATAGTAATCATCTACACCAAAACCACCAGTTAAATCTATTAAACTTTCGCCTAAAACAAGATTAGATTTATATAAAGCTGTTTTTTCTGATGAAGTTTGCTCTACTGATATTTTACTTGGATAAATAATGTTTTGATGCGCATACCAAGTAGGTAACTTTTCTTTTGCTTTACTTTTTGCCGAAATTTGAGTTAGTATTTCAACCCACTGAACTTCTGGAAAAGGATTTTTTTGCAAAGCTAATCTAGAAATGTTAGTATGTATATTTTGAGAGATAAACTCTTGTATATCAAAAGATAATAATGGCGAATGCATTAGATGTTTTTTGTGATAAGTTCTACAATTTTGTTCTCAGGAAAAAATTCTTTAGCAATTACTTTTAATATAGTATAAAAAGGAATAGCAATAATCATTCCTGTTATTCCAAAAAGAAATCCACTAATTAGGGTGACTAAAAATATTTCGAGTGGATGAGAGTTGACACTTTTTGAAAAAATGATTGGTTGAGCAATGTTATTATCAATTAATTGGACTATCCAAAAACCAATTAAAACATATAAAGTTGTAGGTAAAATATCATTTTGAAAATCACCTCCTAAATTACTAATCATAGTTAATATTGCTGCTAAAACTGAACCTATTAATGGTCCAACATAAGGAACTATATTTAATAAAGCACATAAAAATGCAATAACAAAAGCGTTTTCTACACTAAAAATGAGTAAGACAATTAAATATAAAATAAAAACGATAGATAATTGAATTAATAATCCTATAAAATAGCGACTTAACATTTCGTTTGTTTTAGTCAATGAATTTAGAATTTTTTCTTCGTGATTATCTGGCAAAATTATTTTCATACCATTTGTAAACATTATTTTGTCTTTCAAAAAGAAAAAAGTAATAAATAAAACGGAAGCTAATCCCATACCAAAACTACTTATTGTCCCTAAAATAGAATTTAGAATTGTAGGTATAAAAGTGAAATTTATTTTCGATGTCAAATTCGAAACATTTAGTAAATTTCCTGTATTAATATGGTGACTTGTTAAATAAATTTTAAATTGATTAGTTAATTCTGTTGCACTGTTTTCAATTGATTTAGTATCTAATAAAGACAAATTTTCACTTTGAGATAAGATAAGCGGTACAAACATCATAATTAATCCCAAAAATGTTATTACCAAAAAAAATATAGTAAATACAACTGCCATTGTGTTAGAAAATTTTAATCTTCTTTTTAGAAAATTTACAAATGGACTTGTAATTAAGGTTAGTATTAGAGAAACTATCAAATAGATGATTACAGATTGAATTTCATATAAAAAATACAATATCATTGTAATACCAACAATAATTCCCAATGCTTTTATAATCCCTTTTGCTATAATTTTTGATGTCATTTTTTCCTAATTTAGAAACGAATATAATAAAAAAAACTCGCTACAAGAGCGAGTTTTAAGTTTATGTTTAGAAAGATATTACAATCTGAATGAAGCTCTAGAACCTCCAGAAACAAAAATTGCACTAACTCTTGCTTTTTGTCCGTTAGAGAACATATACATTCCTCTGTCATCTGTATAATCCATATAGTTCATATACATTTCTAATGGAGCACCAGAACAAGTACTTCTATGACCTGCAGCAGGAACACCAAAGTTAGCTGAATCATGAGTAGGTGTATCAGAAACTAAATCAGATCCACATGTTGCATCTCCCCAAATGTGACGTAAGTTCATCCAGTGACCTACTTCGTGAGTTGCAGTTCTTCCTAAGTTATAAGGATAAGAAGATGAACTAGAGCTCGTAACTCCAATATATTTTGAATCGATTGCAACACCATCTGTTGTAGATGAACCTCCAGGAAATTGAGCATATCCTAAAATTCCACCGCCAATTGTACAAACCCAAAGGTTTAGTTTTGTAGTTGGAGATGTAGGTGCTAAACCACCAGAAGCAGTTTTTTTCATAGCGTCATTAGTTCCCCATGAAGTTTTTGTAGTAGATTTTCTGATAACTTGATCTAATACAAACGAAACTCCAACATTTGCTTTTACAGCATTAAACGGATTTGATGTTCCAAAATCAGAATTTAAAGCATTAAAATCTTTGTTTAAAACATCAATTTGAGATTGAAGTTGAGCTAAAGAAGTGTTTTCGGCAGTTGTTCTGTATAATACATTAAATACTACTGGAATTTGAATTTTTCCATTTACAATTTTTCCTGTAGTCATTGCATTTTCTGTAAATCTTTCGATTTCTGCCATTCTAGATGCTAAAGCAGGATTCTCTTTTAATTGACGTTCTAGTACTTCTTGAGAAGCACAACCTCTGTGGGCAGATGTGTTTATTGAAGCCTCTTGTTGAACACCAGATGCATTGTCATCTTTTTGACAAGAAAACATAAAGAATACTACCGAAGCAGTTAATAACAATTTTTTCATAATTTTTTGGTTTGGTTGGTAATTTGTTAAAATTTAGTTTAATAATGTAGCAATACTATAAAATAAATATCTAAAATATGCGAATATGTAAATATAATCGATAAAGCACTTATATAGTCGATAAAGTGTTGTAAAAGACCTTTTTTGATACTATTTTGCTAATTATTAAAAATATAGTTCATAATATTGGCACCCATTTTTAATGCTTTTTCTCTAATTGCAGGAGGATCATTGTGAACTTCTGGATCTTCCCAACCATCACCTAAATCGCATTCGTAAGTGTAAAGTAACACTAATTTAGTGTCTATAAAAATGCCAAAAGCCTGAGGTCTTTTGCCGTCATGCTCGTGTATTTTAGGTAATCCTTCAGGGAAAGGAAACGGTTTTTGGAAAATGGCATGATTAGCAGGAATTTCTATTAAAGTTTCATTAGGGAAAAGTTTTGTAATTTCTTTTCGTATGTACTGATCCATTCCGTAATTATCATCAATATGAAGGAAACCACCAGAACGCAAGTAATTTTGCAAATTCTGAACATCTGCTTCGTTAAAAACGACATTTCCATGTCCTGTCATGTGTATAAATGGATACGAAAAAATATCAGCACTTGAAGGTGTAACAGTAACTGGTTTCGTTTTTATAGTGGTGTTTATATTCTGATTGCAAAATTTAATCAAATTAGGTAAAGAGGTAGGATTTGCATACCAATCGCCACCACCACTATATTTTAGTAAAGCAATTTCTTGTGAAAATACTGGAGTTGAAACTAGAATTAAAAATAAAATTATTTTTTTCATTTTATTTCAATTTTTATATGTGTTTTCCACCAAAATCCTTCTCTATTTTCACTTAAAATATTTGTTATTGATTTTTTGGTTTTATATAAAGTCTTTATTTCTTTAGTATCAATTTCTAAATTTTTTATAGAATTTATTAATTCATTTATTTCTTCATCAGACCAAGTTCCTATTCCGAAAAATAAATTAGCTGTATCTTTTTGTTTTAAGTTAAAAATTATAGTATCACCATTTGCAATTCTATCTAAATCATAATTTTTATTTTTAGGATTTAGCGTAATTTTTATTTTAACATTGGAATCTGCATTATTTACAAAATCAATCTTATGAATTGGATCACAACTTACATTTAATATTGCTAGAAAGAAAAGGAATAATATGTTTATTTTAGTTTTCATATATATTTTTGACTAATGCCATTTGCCTTCTGGCTTATTACTAAATTCACTCATTCACAAAAACCACACTATGACAAGCAACCACCGCAGCAGTTTCTGTTCGCAACCGTGTGTTTCCCAAAGATACAGGAATATAATTGTTAGTTAAAGCTAATTGAATTTCTTTTTCAGAAAAATCGCCTTCAGGACCTATTAGAATTGTATATTTCTCTTTTGGTTTGATGGTATTTTTCAATAGTTTTTTGTCAGTTTCTTCGCAATGTGCAATACATAAGTTTCCGTCATGTTGTTGATTAATGAAATCTTTGAACGAAATAGGTTCATTTAATTTTGGTAGAAAAAACTGCAAAGATTGTTTCATTGCCGACAATATAATCTTATCGAAACGTTCGTTTTTAACGATTTTTCTTTCGGAACGATCACATATAATAGGTGTAATTTCGTGAATTCCCATTTCGGTAGCTTTTTCGAGAAACCATTCGAAACGATCATTCATTTTTGTTGGCGCCACAGCCAAATGAACATAAAAATCAGTTGGTTGAGATGTTTCGGTTGAAATGATTTTTACAGTACATTTTTTTTCTGAAGCTAAAATAATTTCGGTCGAAAATAAACTCCCTAAACCATTGGTTACATGTAAAATATCACCTTCAGTTTTTCTTAATACTTTAACAATATGTTTGCTTTCTTCTTTATTAAAAGAAAACTCTTTTAAGTCGGAATTTATGTCCGGATTGTAAAATAATTGCATATTAAAAATCGATTCGTGCTTTGCTCACTACAGAAGCATCATTAAATTTATTTTCTAAAAAACGTTGGTACCCTACAATACCAATCATGGCTGCGTTGTCTGTTGTATATTCAAATTTTGGAATAAAAGTCTTCCAACCATATTTTTTTTCAGCTTCTTTCAATGTATTTCTAATTCCGGAATTTGCTGAAACACCACCACCAATAGCAATTTGTTTTATTCCTGTTTGTTGTACGGCGATTTTTAGTTTTTCCATCAAAATTTCGATAATTATATTTTGTATAGAAGCACAAATATCGTTCCTATTTTCATCTATAAAATTTGGATTCTCTTTTACATTATTTTGGATAAAGTATAAAATCTGAGTTTTTAGACCTGAAAAACTAAAATCTAAATTAGGCATTTTGGGTTTGGTAAATTTATAAGCTTTCGGATTTCCTAATTGCGCATATTTATCTACTAATGGTCCGCCAGGATAGGGAAGACCTAGTATTTTTGCACTTTTGTCGAATGCTTCTCCTACAGCATCATCGGTAGTTTCTCCTATGATTTCCATATCAAAAAAGCCATTTACTTTTACAATTTGAGTGTGTCCGCCAGAAATGGTTAATGCTAGAAATGGAAATTCAGGTTTATCGAAACCTTCTTCATCAATAAAATGAGCTAAAATATGCGCATGCATGTGGTTTACTGCAATTATTGGAATATTTAATGACATTGCCATACTTTTTGCAAACGAACTGCCTACTAATAACGAACCCATGAGTCCTGGACCTTGTGTAAATGCAATGGCAGATAATTGGTCTTTACTAACATTAGCTTTTTTTAGAGCGACATCAATTACTGGAACAATATTTTGTTGGTGAGCTCTCGAAGCTAGTTCAGGAACGACACCGCCATATTGCTCATGTATAGCTTGTTGCGCGACAATATTAGACAATACTTTGTCATTTTGCATCACGGCTGCCGCAGTATCATCGCAAGAACTTTCGATAGCAAGAATAAAAATTGGTTTTTGATGCATAAAAGGCATAGATTTTGCGTTATATTTGAAAAACCGATATAAAATATTTAATTTTACATCGAAGCCCAAAAATAAAGATTTTTTATTAAATCTAAAGGTTCTGGGCTGTTTACCTTTGCAAAAAACTATTGTTGGAAGAAAAGAAAAAAAATACGGGTCTCAAAAAAGTTAGAAAATACATATTACTATTCCTTTTAGGATTGGTATTGTTATTGTTGGGACTTGGTATTGCGCTTTCTTTACCATCAGTTCAAACGATGTTAGGGCAATATGCTACGGAACAATTAAATAAAGAATTTGGTACTGATATTACTGTTCAGGAAGCTAATTTTACAGTATTTGGTGGTGTTAAGCTAAAGCAAGTGCTCATTAGAGATCACAAAAAAGATACGTTATTTTATATCAATAGGTTAAAAACGAATATTCTTGATTTAAAAAAATTAGTAAATGGAGATCTACGTTTTGGTGATGTTGCTTTAGACGGATTGTTTTTTAATTTAAAAAATTATAAAGGAGAAAAAGAAAATAATTTAGATAAGTTTATTGCTCTTTTTGATGAAGAAACACCCACAAAATCGAAGAAAAAGTTTTTATTAACCGCTAATAAATTTGATTTAACCAACAGTACTTTTGCTTTTAACGACTATAATCTAGAGAAACCTTTGCTTTTTAGTGCAAAAAAGTTAAATGCGGTTACCACAAATTTTAAAATTCTAGGACCAGACGTTACTACTTCGATAAAAGAAATGTCGTTTGTAGACAATCGTGGTCTTGTGGTTGATAATCTTATATCTGAGTTTACTTATACTAAAAAAAATATTCTGTTAGAAAAGCTAACTGTAAAAACGCCAGAATCTGACCTGAAAGGAAACGTAGCTTTAAGATATGACAGAAAGGATTTTTCAGACTTTAACAACAAAGTGATTTTTGATGTTAAGATTAATAAAGCATCTGTTTCTTCTAATGATTTAAATCATTATTATGGAGAATTTGGTAAAAATCAGCGATTCAATTTAAGTGGGAAACTTTTAGGTACTCTAAATAATTTTTCTACAAAAAAGTTAAAATTAATAGACAATAACAAATCCGAAATAGTAGGAAATTTTACTTTTAAAAATCTTTTTTCTAAAAACAAAGGAGATTTTTATATGAAAGGAGATTTTTCTAAAATATCATCAACGTATAATAATCTTAATGCTATTTTGCCTAGAGTTTTGGGTGAAAATCTCCCGACAACTTTCAAGAAATTTGGCGTATTTACTCTTTCGGGAACTACTGAAGTTACTTTAAAAACTATAAAAGCAGATATTTTATTAAGAACAGCTTTAGGAAATGCAAAGTCCAATTTGAGTATGACAAGCATAGACAATATAGACAATGCAACCTATATTGGAAATATAAAATTAGATAATTTTAATTTAGGGAAACTGTTAAACAGAACCGATGTTGGCGTTGTAAATCTTGATTTAGATGTTGATGGAAAAGGGTTTACACAAAAATATTTAAATACAAAACTAGAAGGAACAGTACAAAGTGTTTATTACAATAAATACAATTATAAGAATATGGTGGTTGATGGAACCATGATAAAATCGATATTCAAAGGAAGTATAAATGTAAACGATCCAAACTTACAAATGGATTTTGACGGAATTCTTAATTTGAACAATAAAGTAAATAAATATGATTTTCATGCCAATGTAGAATATGCCAATCTTCAAAAATTAAAATTATATACTGTCGATTCTATTTCAGTTTTTCGTGGTGATGTTACGATGCAACTGCAAGGGAATTCGATAGATAATTTATATGGAGAAGTTTTTATAAATCAAACATCATACGAAAATAACAAAGACACTTACTTTTTTGATGATTTTGTGATAAAATCTTATTTTGACGAAAATAGAGTAAGAACAATTACTATAAATTCTCCAGATATTATTGAAGGGAAAGTCGTTGGAAAGTTTCAGTTTAACCAGCTTGAAAAACTGGTAGAAAATTCCTTAGGAAGTTTATATGCTAATTATTCGCCAAATAAAGTAAACAAAGGACAATTCTTGAAATTTGATTTTAATGTGTATAGTAAATTAATTGAAATTTTTCTTCCAGAAGTTTCTTTAGGTGAAAACACATTTATGAAAGGAATGATAAATTCTGATAATGATGAATTTAAATTTAATTTTAAATCACCAAGCATTACAGCATATAATAATAATTTTGATAATATAAATATAGATATTGACAACAAAAATCCATTATATAACGCTTATATCCAAATGGATAGCATTAAGACGAAACGTTATAAAGTGTCTGATTTTAGTCTGATAAATGTAACAGCAAATGATACATTATTTTTTAGAACAGAGTTCAAGGGAGGAAAAAAAGCAGAAGATTTTTATAATTTAAACTTATACCACACGATTAATAAAGACAATAATAGTGTGGTTGGAATTAAAAAATCTGAAGTAAACTTCAAAGATTATTTATGGTTTATAAATGAAGATGAATCTAAAGATAACAAAATTATTTTCAACAAAAAGTTAACTGATTTTTCTATCGAAAAAATATCAATGTCGCACAAAAATCAAGTAATGGAATTGATGGGTGTTTTACGAGATTCTACCTATAAAGATATAAAACTCTCTTTAAAAGATATAGAACTCGACAAAATAACACCATCCATAGATAGTTTAAAATTGAAAGGAAAAGTAAATGGTCTGGTTAACTTTAAACAAAATAAATCAGTTTATGAGCCAACGGCATCAATAACTGTAGATAGTTTAAGTATAAATAATTTAGAATTAGGAAAGTTAGTTGTCGATGTAAAAGGTGATGACACTTTCAAAAATTTTAATATTAATTCTGTTTTAAAAAATGAAGGATTAGAATCTTTTTCTGCCGACGGAAATGTGTTTATTGAGAATAAAAATACATTACTCGATTTGGCTCTTCGACTCAATAATTTTAATATGGGAGTATTTAGTGCCTTAGGGGGTAGTGTGATTACAAATATTCGTGGATTAGCCTCGGGAACAGCTAGTTTTAAAGGGGAATTAGAAAATCCGGATATTACAGGTAGATTATACCTCAATAAAGCAGGATTAAAAGTGCCTTACCTAAATATAGATTATAATTTTGAAAACAATTCAATTGTAGATGTAACAGAAAACCAGTTTTCTTTTAGAAATATAAAAATTAATGATTCTAAATATGGTACAAAAGGAATTTTAAGTGGAGGAATTCGCCATCATAATTTTGGCGATTGGTTTTTAGATTTAAATCTTTCGTCCAACAGGATTGTGGCTTTAGACACTAAGGATTCCGATGATGCTCTATATTACGGAACCGCTTTTATAGATGGAGAGGCAACCATAAAAGGCCCCACAAACGGATTGGTAATTAATGTGAATGCAAAATCTGAGAAGGGGACTTCTATAAAAATTCCGATTACAGATTCTGAAGCTTCTTCGGAAAATGACTATATAAAATTTAAATCGGCAAAAGATGATATCGCCGATAAAACAAAAAAAAGAAAACGAAAAACCTATAACGGAGTCGAACTTAATTTTGAACTTGATATCACAAAGGATGCTGAAATAGAAGTTATTATAGATAAAAATTCAGGACATTCACTTAAAGGAAGAGGAGCAGGAAGTTTGCTAATGGAAATTAATACATTAGGAAAATTTAATATGTGGGGTGATTTTCAGGTATATTCAGGAACTTATAATTTTAAATATGGTGGAATTATAGATAAAAAATTTGATATCAAAAAGGGAGGTTCTATATCATGGGATGGAGATCCTCTAAATGCTACATTAGATATGGAGGCTGTTTATAAAACAGAAGCAAATCCAGGAATATTATTAGAAAATTCATCATTTACTAAAAAGATACCTACAGAAGTGGTTATAAAATTAACAGATAAGTTAACGAGTCCAGTTCCGGATATATCGATCAATTTCCCAACACTTAGTTCAGTCCTATCATCGGAGTTAGAGTACAAATTAAGTGACAGCGACAAGAGACAAACGCAAGCAATGGCATTATTATCATCGGGTAGTTTCTTAAGTGATAAAGGTGTTGGAGAAAATATAATAACAGGTAATCTTTTAGAAAAAGCAGGTAGTCTATTTCAGGATATATTTTCTAATGAAGATGACAAATTAAAAGTAGGACTAAATTATGTGCAAGGAGACAAACGAAATCTAGATTCCCAAACGGATGGACGACTAGGAATAACTCTTTCTACACAGATAAGTAATAAAATTACTATAAACGGGAAATTAGGTGTTCCTGTAGGTGGTGTTTCAGAATCGGCAATTGTAGGAGATGTAGAAATTGAGTTACGTCTCAATGAGGATGGTTCTCTAAAAGCAAGAGTTTTTAATCGTGAAAATGATACTAAATATGTAGGTGAAGGAATAGGTTATACACAAGGTATTGGAGTTACTTACGATGTCGATTTTAATACCTTCAAAGAGCTTATTGCAAAAATTTTGTCTAAAAAGGATAAGGAAGAAAAAGAATCTAAAAAAGAAGATGTTCCAGATTCCGATTTAACACCTGAGTTTATTCAATTTACTGAACAACGTCAAAAAAATGCAGTTGAAAAATCCAAAGCTGCTCCAGAAAGAGTTCCAGATTTAAACTAAAAATACTCAATTCTAAAAAACTTATTAACGAAAACGTTTGAGATTTTAATAAATTAATAAATTTTATTAAAATCTCAACGGCTCTAATTATTACTTTATTAATTTTACAATTCAATTATTGCATTAATGTCAAAAAAAATAAAAAAAATAGGAGTTCTAACTTCTGGTGGAGATGCTCCTGGTATGAATGCGGCTATACGTTCGGTAGTTCGTACCTGTGCATACCATAACATAGAATGTATAGGAATATATCGTGGTTATCAAGGAATGATAGAAGGAGATTTTAAAGAATTAGGACCACGTTCAGTAAATAATATTGTTAATAAAGGTGGGACAATTCTAAAGTCTGCAAGATCAAAAGAATTTATGACTATTGAAGGACGTAAAAAAGCATACCAACATTTACTAAATTCTGAAGTAGATGCACTTGTCGTTATTGGTGGAGACGGAACTTTTACTGGTGCCGAAATCTTTAATAATGAATTCAATTTTCCAGTAATGGGGATTCCAGGAACTATAGATAATGATATTTTTGGTACTAGTCATACACTAGGTTACGATACAGCATTAAATACAGTTGTAGAAGTTATAGATAAAATTAGAGATACCGCAAGTTCTCATAACCGATTATTTTTTGTCGAAGTTATGGGACGTGATGCAGGACATATAGCACTAAATGCTGGTATAGGAGCAGGAGCAGAGGAAATCCTTATTCCAGAAGAAGATTTAGGGTTGGATAGATTATTAGAATCACTTCAAAAAAGTAAAGCATCAGGTAAATCATCAAGTATTGTTGTCGTTGCTGAAGGTGATAAAATGGGAAAAAATGTATTTGAACTTAAAGATTATGTTGAAGAACATATGCCAGAATATGATGTTCGTGTTTCGGTTCTAGGTCACATGCAAAGAGGAGGCGCGCCATCTTGTTTTGATAGGGTTCTTGCTTCAAGATTAGGCGTAAAAGCAGTAGAATCATTACTTGAAGGCAAATCAAATTTTATGGTAGGAATGCTAATGGATAAAGTATCATTAACTCCATTAGAGAAAGCAATAAAAGGAAAATCGGAAATAGATAAAGAATTATTAAGAGTTTCAGACATCATGTCGACTTAATTAAAATTATAATATTTAAAAAGCTAATTAAAATATCAATAAAAAATAAAAATGTCAAAAGTAAAATTAGGAATAAACGGTTTTGGAAGAATAGGAAGAATAGTTTTTAGAGAAACCTATAATAGAGATAATGTAGAAGTAGTAGCTATAAACGATTTATTAGATGTAGATCATTTAGCATATTTATTAAAATACGATTCAGTTCATGGTCGTTTTGCAGGAAAAGTAGAAGTAAAAGAAGGAAAACTTTTTGTAAACGATAAACACATAAGAGTAACTGCCGAAAAAGATCCAAAAACATTAAAATGGGACGAAGTTGGAGCAGAGGTAGTTGCAGAATGTACAGGGATTTTCACTACTTTAGAAACTGCCCAAGCTCATATCGATGGAGGCGCAAAAAAAGTAGTTATTTCTTCACCATCAGCAAATGCGCCCATGTTTGTAATGGGAGTAAATCATGATAAAGCAACAGCAGCGAACACCATTGTGTCAAATGCGTCATGTACAACAAATTGCTTAGCGCCATTAGCAAAAGTTATCAATGATAATTTCGGAATTGTAGAAGGCTTAATGACCACAATACACGCAACAACAGCAACGCAACTCACTGTCGACGGGCCATCACGTAAAGATTTCCGTGGCGGAAGATCAGCACTATTAAACGTAATCCCATCTTCAACAGGAGCTGCAAAAGCAGTAGGAAAAGTAATCCCAGAACTTGACGGAAAACTAACAGGAATGTCAATGCGTGTACCCACTGCCGATGTTTCTGTGGTAGATTTAACCGTAAAATTAGCTAAAGAAACTACTTACGAAGAAATTATGAAAGTATTAAAAAATGCTTCAGAAACTTCTATGAAAGGAATACTCGGTTACACCGAAGATGATGTTGTTTCTCAAGACTTTGTGTCTGATTCACGCACATCAATTGTAGATGCAAAAGCAGGAATTGGATTAAATTCTACTTTTTTCAAAATTGTCTCTTGGTATGATAATGAGTACGGATATTCAAGTAAATTAATAGATTTATCAGTACATATTGCTAGTTTAAAATAAAAAATCATATATTTAATTCCCATTAATACCAATATTAATGGGATTTTTTTTTGAAGCTATTTCCCGCTATCCGCTTTTATCTTTTTGTTTTTAAAGAAAAAACAAAAAGGATAACCGCTTCTATCGGGGCTAGAAATAAACTAATCGAAACTATTTTGCATTTTAGTAAATCTAAAATCTAAATCTAAAATCTAAAAAATTAAATGAAACTACTCGTAGATAGTGGCTCTACAAAAGCCGATTGGATTGCCATAGATGAAGCAGGAAAAGTACTTTTTACCACGCAATCATTAGGATTAAACCCAGAAGTTTTAACAAAAGAAGAAATAATAAACCGTCTTGAAGATAGATTTGATATTGCACATAATAAAAACCAAGTATCTAACTTATTTTTTTATGGAGCAGGTTGCGGAACCGATAGGATGAAATTTTTTTTAACAGAAGTGTTTCAAAATTATTTTCCAAATGCAAAAGTAACGGTTCACGAAGATACCTATGCAGCAGTTTATGCCACAACACCCAAAAACGAAAAAGCTATTGTTTGTATACTAGGCACAGGTTCAAATTGTAGCTATTTTGACGGAAATGTGCTGCATCAAAAAGTACAATCATTAGGCTATATTGCTATGGATGATTGTTCAGGAAATCGCTTCGGAAGACATTTACTTAGAGGCTATTATTTTAATAAAATGCCAGCTGATTTAGCAGAAGAGTTTGAGACTACTTACAATGTAAAACCAGATCCAGTAAAAAATAATTTATACAAAGAACCCAATCCAAACGCATATTTAGCAACATTTGCTAAGTTTTTAATAAAGCATAAAGACACCCAGTTTTGTCAAAATTTCATCAATGAAGAAATGGAATCTTTTGTAGAAAATTACATCAAACAGTTTGATAATTACAAAGAAGTTCCAGTACATTTTATAGGTTCGATTGCTTTTTATTTAAAAGATGAGTTAGAGAAAATTTTAAATAAACACGAAATAAAGTTAGGAAATGTATTACGCCGACCAATAGATGGTTTAATCGAATACCATGTTTTAAACAAATAATAAATGGAAATTGCTATAATTGCTCACGACCGCATGAAAGCTGATTTAGTTCAGTTTCTAAATAAAAACGCATCAATTCTTCATGCAAAAAATATTTCCTTAATTGCTACAGGAACAACAGGAACTAAAGCAGAAAATGCTGGTTTTCAAGTTACAAAAATGCTTTCTGGTCCTATGGGAGGCGATGCTCAAATTGCAGCCCGTGTTGCCGAAGGAAAAACACAAATGGTTTTGTTTTTTAAAGATCCAAACTCAAGTCACCCGCACGAAGTAGATATAAATATGCTTATTCGCGTTTGCGATGTTCATAATGTTCCTTTAGCTACAAACGAAGCCACCGCACAATTGTTATTGAATGCCATTTCTAAATAACAAACGGTTTATAATGTTTTTTTAATTTTGAAGGTTCAAATAAATTTGTATATTGCTTCACCAAAACGCACCCAAATTATGAAAAAAATAGCCTTATTTGCTTTACTTCTTTGTTTCGGAAGTATATACAGTCAAAAGAAAAAGAAGACTGAAGCAGTAATTCCTAATATTGTAATCACAAAAAGCGGAAATGCTTCTGCAGAAATAAGTAAAAATAATTTTTATCTTTTTGTCACAAATGGAGTTAAAAAAGATACCTTATTACTAAAAAAATATGATGTAAAAGGAACGCCGACTTTGTGTAGCATTAAAAACTATACAACAAAAGGAACACCTATGTATTATGTAACTTGGACAGAAAATAATATTGTAGAAACCAAACTTAAAAAAGAAGAAACTACGGTTGTAGAATCTCAAATATGGAATCCAGGAACTAAAATTCTGCAAATTGCTAATACATATTCTACAACAAAAATTAAAGAAATTGTTTTTTTAGACAAACTTAAAACGGCATCAGAAACACAAGAACGAACAAGAAAATCTGGATACGAGTTTGTGTTTTTAGGAGAAGATTTTTCATTAAAAGATAAATCTTCGGATACAAAATATACTTATAATACAACCTCGATGAGATATGAAGTTGCAAAACCAAATATTCCAGTAGCAACTAAACCAACAAAAAAGAAAAGAAAATAATATTTATAGAAATTAAAAATCCCTTTTTGAATATTTCCAAAAAGGGATTTTTAATTTCTATAAATTATTAAAACGTATTTTATCTTATCTATATTTGTATAAATAGAAAAAAGTGAACAACACAAATAAGCTAAAAATATTCAACGACCCTATATATGGTTTCATTACCATTCCGAATCCGCTAATTTATGATTTAATTCAGCATCCATATTTTCAGAGATTGCGAAGAATTTCTCAAATGGGATTATCCTCTCTAGTTTATCCAGGCGCAAATCATACAAGGTTTCATCATGCTTTAGGTTGCTTGCATATTATGCAAAAAGCTATTCAAGTACTTCGATTCAAAAATACAATCATTTCTCCTGAAGAGGAAAACGCTTTGTATATAGCAATTTTATTACACGACATAGGTCATGGTCCTTTTTCCCACACAATGGAACGCAGTATTGTAGAAGACGTTCATCACGAAGAAATTTCTTTGTTGTTTATGAATAAATTAAATATTGAATTCGACGGACAATTAAGCTTGGCAATTCAAATTTTTAAAGGAGAATACCATCGTAAATTTATGTTGCAACTCATTTCTAGTCAATTAGATATGGATAGGATGGATTATCTGAAACGTGATAGTTTTTATTCAGGAGTAGAAGAAGGGAAAATTAATTCTGATCGATTAATTCAGATGATGAATGTTGTTGATGACGTATTGGTAATTGAAGAAAAAGGAATTTATTCAGTCGAAAAATTTTTAATGGCAAGAAGACTAATGTATTGGCAAGTATATTTACACAAAACCAGTTTAGTTGCTGAATTGACTTTAACAAACATACTAAAAAGAGCAAAAGAGTTATACCATAAAGAAATTGCGATTACATGCAGCGACAATTTACTTTTCTTTATTGAAAATAAAATAAGTTTAACCAATTTTAATGATGAGATTCTTAATAAATTCGCTCAATTAGATGATACTGATATTGTTGGAGCTATAAAACATTGGCAGAACCATCCAGATTTTACATTAAGTTCGTTAAGTAAAATGATAATAAATAGAGATTTGCTGAAAATCAAAATGAATGAAGATAAATTTTCTAAAGAAGAAGTTCAGGGATTAACGGAACAATTTTCTAAAACAAATAATATAGGATTGCAAGAAGCAAAATATTTTGTTTTCAAAGGAAAAATAAGAAATCAAGCTTACAGCAAATTGGCTGAGCCTATACGAATACTCAAAAAAGACGGTTCGATAGAAGATGTTGCTTTGTTGTCAGATCAATTATCATTGAAAGCATTGTCTAAACAAGTCACAAAATATTTTCTTTGTTTTCCAAAACAACTCAATAAAAACTAAAGTTTCTTTTTAAATTTTTATATTTTTGTGCAAATGAAATTTACGGCCGAACAAATAGCAGGAATATTAGAAGGAGAAGTTGTTGGGAATCCAGCAGCCGAAGTTTCTAAATTATCTAAGATAGAAGAAGGTACAGAAGGTTCTTTAACTTTTTTGGCAAATCCTAAATATGCAAATTTTATATACGAAACAAAAGCAACAATAACTATTGTAAACAATACGTTTGTTCCTGAAAGTCCAATATCAACTACATTAATAAAAGTAGAAGATGCTTATAAATCTTTTGCAAAATTATTAGAGTTTTACAACCAAGTAAAAAACAATAAAGTAGGTATAGAAATTCCTTGTGTATTACCCGAATCGGCAAAATATGGGAAAGAATTTTATTTAGGAAGTTTTAGTTATATTGGCGAAAATGTAATTATTGGTGATAACGTGAAAATTTATCCTAATAGTTTTATAGGTGATAATGTAAAAATTGGAAACAATACAATTATTTTTGCAGGAGCTAAAATATATTCAGAAACCGAAATAGGTAATAATTGTACCATTCATTCTGGGACAACAATAGGGGCTGATGGTTTTGGTTTTGTACCAAACGATGAAGGAGTTTATAGCAAAGTTCCTCAAATAGGAAATGTAATTATAGAAGATAATGTAGATATTGGAGCTTGCACCACAATAGATAGAGCAACTTTAGGATCTACAATTATTAGAAAAGGAGTAAAGTTAGACAATCAAATTCAAATTGCTCATAATGTAGAAATTGGCGAAAATACTGTAATTGCAGCGCAAACAGGTATTGCGGGTTCTACAAAAATTGGCAAAAACTGCATGATTGGTGGACAAGTAGGAATTGCAGGACATCTAATCATTGGTAATAATGTAAGAATTCAAGCACAATCAGGAGTGGGAAGAAATATAAAAGACAAGGAAACCTTGCAAGGAAGTCCTTCATTTGGATATTCAGACTACAGTAAATCCTACGTACATTTTAAAAATCTTCCAAAAATTGTTACCGAAATAGAAGAATTAAAAAAAATAATAAAATAATTATGGTCAAACAAAAAACCATCAATAACGAAATTTCTCTTACAGGAGTTGGACTTCATACAGGAAATGAAGTAACAATAACATTCAAACCAGCACCAATAAATAGTGGATTTACTTTTGTTAGAGTAGATTTAGAGGGGTCACCCATAATTGAAGCTGATGCAAATTATGTTGTAAATACGCAACGTGGTACTAATTTAGAAAAATTAGGTGTTAAAATTCAAACACCAGAACACGTCCTAGCTGCATTAGTAGGTTGCGATTTAGATAATGTTGTTATCGAACTAAATGCTTCAGAACTTCCTATCATGGACGGTTCATCAAAATATTTTGTAGAAGCTATAGAAAATGCAGGAATTGCAGAACAAAATGCCGAAAGGAATATTTATGTTGTAAAAGAAGTTATTTCTTATATAGATGAAGCTACTGGAAGCGAAATAATTGTTATGCCAAGTGATGATTATCAAGTAACCGCCATGGTCGATTTTGGTACTAAAGTATTAGGTACTCAAAATGCGAGTATGAAAAATATTAGCCAATTTAAAAGCGAAATTGCAAACTGTCGTACTTTTAGTTTCCTACATGAATTAGAAACCTTGTTAGAAAATGGACTTATAAAAGGTGGAGATTTAAACAATGCTATTGTTTATGTAGATAAAGAAATCTCTACCGAAACGATGGATAGGTTAAAAATTGCATTTGGAAAAGATAAAATTTCAGTTACTCCAAATGGTGTTTTAGATAATCTTACTTTACACTATCCTAACGAAGCCGCACGACATAAATTACTTGATGTAATTGGCGATTTATCATTAATCGGAACAAGAATAAAAGGAAAAGTAATAGCAAATAAACCAGGTCATTTTGTAAATACTCAATTTGCAAAAAAAATGTCTAAACTTATAAAAGCAGAACAACGTAATTATGTTCCTATTTATGATTTAAATAAAGAACCGTTGATGGATATTCATAAGATTATGAGTATTTTGCCACACCGTCCACCATTTTTATTTGTAGACAGAATCATCGAAATGACTGACAGTTCTGTAGTTGGATTAAAAAATGTAACAATGAACGAAACGTTTTTTGTTGGGCATTTTCCGGGAGCACCAGTTATGCCAGGAGTTATAATTGTAGAAGCAATGGCACAAACAGGAGGGATTCTAATTTTAAGTTCGGTACCGGATCCAGAAAATTACTTGACATTTTTTATGAAAATTGACAATGTAAAATTCAAACAAAAAGTATTACCAGGAGATACATTAATATTCAAATGTGAATTAATAACTCCTATAAGAAGAGGGATTTGTCACATGCAAGCCCATGCTTATGCAAACGGAAAACTAGTTGCCGAAGCAGAGCTAATGGCGCAAATTGCTAAAAAACAATAAAAATATGAATCAACCATTAGCATATGTACATCCAGGCGCAAAAATCGCCAAAAATGTTGTTATAGAGCCATTTACAACCATTCATAATAATGTAGTTATTGGAGACGGAACTTGGATAGGGTCTAACGTAACTATTATGGAAGGGGCACGAATAGGTAAAAACTGTAATATTTTTCCTGGTGCAGTAATTTCAGCAGTGCCACAAGATTTAAAATTTGGTGGAGAAGATTCTTTAGTGATAATTGGAGATAACGTTACCATTAGAGAATGCGTTACTATAAATAGAGGAACAATAGCTTCTGGACAAACCGTGATTGGTAATAATTGTTTAATTATGGCAACAGCACACGTAGCTCATGATTGTCATATTGGTGATAATGCAATTATTGTAAATGGTGTTTTACTAGGAGGACACGTAACTATTGGTAAATATGCAATAATTGGAGGTCTATCTGCAGTACACCAATTTATAAGTGTAGGTGATCATGCCATGATATCAGGGGGTTCATTATTAAGAAAAGATGTTCCGCCTTATACAAAAGCAGCAAAAGAACCTTTGTCTTATGTAGGAATAAACTCTGTAGGATTAAGAAGAAGAGGATTTACTACCGAAAAAATTAGCGAAATTCAAAGTATATACAGAACCTTGTACCAAAAAAATTATAATACTTCTCAAGCTTTAGCAATAATTGAAGCAGAAATGGAAGCAACTCCAGAAAGAGATGAAATCTTAGATTTTATTAGAAATTCTTCTAGAGGTATTATGAAAGGATATACAGGGGTATAATTTAGATTTCAGATTAGCAAAAAATAAACAATTAAGAATAACCGATTAACAAATAAACAAAAAAATGGCATCTACATCAGATATAAGAAACGGATTGTGTATTAAATTTAATCATGATATTTATAAAATTATCGAATTTCTTCACGTAAAACCAGGTAAAGGACCAGCTTTTGTTCGTACAAAATTACGAAGCTTATCTAACGGAAAAGTATTAGACAATACCTTTTCTGCTGGACACAAAATAGATGAGGTTCGTGTAGAAACACATACTTATCAGTATTTATATGCCGAAGGAGATCAATTTCATTTTATGAATGTTGAATCTTTTGAACAAATTACTTTAGATAAAAAAATTCTTGATAATCCAGGATTACTTAAAGAAGGAACAAACGTAATGGTACAAGTAAATACCGAAACCGATTTACCTCTTTCTGTAGATATGCCAGCATCAATAGTATTAGAAGTTACTTATGCTGAACCAGGTGTTAAAGGAAATACGGCTACAAATGCAACAAAATCTGCAACGGTAGAAACAGGTGCGTCTATAAATGTTCCTTTGTTTATCAATGAAGGAGATAAAATAAAAATAGATACTGCTTCAGGTTCTTATATGGAACGTGTAAAATAATTTTTGATGAAATTCCCCCAAACACAAACCCTTAAAGAAATTGCAAATATCATTAGCTGCGAATATGTAGGTGATGACAATTTTGCAGTTTTGGGTATGAACGAAATTCATGTTGTTCAATCGGGAGATATAGTATTTGTAGATCATCCAAAATATTACGATAAAGCATTACAATCGGCAGCAACTATCATTTTAATAAACAAAAATGTAGATTGTCCTGAAGGAAAAGCTTTATTGATATCTGATGATCCTTTTAGAGATTTCAACAAATTAACCAATCATTTCAGACCATTTCAAGCATCTAATGTTTCGGTTTCGGCTTCCGCCAAAATAGGAAAAGGAACAATTATTCAACCCAATTCTTTCATTGGAAACAATGTAACAATTGGCGAAAATTGTCTTATTCATTCTAATGTTTCTATTTATGACAATACAATCATTGGTAGCAATGTTATAATTCACGCAGGAACAATATTAGGTGCCGATGCTTTTTATTACAAAAAACGTCCAGATGGTTTCGATCAATTAATTTCTGGTGGCCGTGTGGTTATTCAAGATAATGTTGGTATTGGAGCACTTTGTACTATCGATAAAGGAGTTACTGGCGATACAACTATTGGTGAGGGAACAAAAATAGATAATCAAGTTCATGTAGGACACGATACAATTATCGGAAAAAAATGTTTAATCGCTTCACAAACAGGAATTGCCGGTTGCGTAATTATTGAAGATGAGGTTACACTTTGGGGACAAGTAGGAACAACTAGCGGAATTACGATTGGTAAAAAAGCAGTAGTGATGGGACAAACTGGCGTTACTAAATCTATTGAAGGCGGGAAATCTTATTTTGGTACTCCAGTTGAAGAATCTCGTGAAAAACTAAAACAATTAGCCAATATAAAACGAATTCCAGAAATCATAAATAAAATCAAATAAAAATGACCGCAAAAGAATTAGTCAAAGATTTTTATAAATCGAATGCTTTCTTAGACAGCAAATTGATAGATACTTATATGCATCCTGATGTTTCTTTAGATTGGAATAGTAGCAAAGGTTTTCTTCAAATGAATAAAGAAGAAATGGTCAATATAGTCAATCAGATGGGCAAAGCATATCATTCTTCTAGAGTATATATTACTCATTTATTAGAAGATAATAACAAAGTTACGGTAAGATATAGTCATTATATTAAGACAATCGAGAACCCAAGAGAAGAAATGATTTTAGCACATTTTATGGTTATATGGGAACTAAAAGAGGATAAATTATATCGTGGATTTCAAATGAGTCAGTTGTCATAAAAAAAGATTATGTTTTAGATTAAAAATCTGAAATCTAAAATCTAAAATCTGAACTCTTTTTACTACTTTTGCAACACAATAAAAAATAACATAAAAAATATATCATGAGTGTTTTAGTTAATAAAGATTCAAAAATAATTGTTCAAGGATTCACAGGAAGTGAAGGAACTTTCCACGCTTCTCAAATGATTGAATACGGAACAAACGTTGTAGGTGGTGTAACTCCAGGAAAAGGTGGAACTATGCATTTAGATCGTCCAGTTTTTAATACTGTAAAAGACGCTGTAGAAAAAGCAGGAGCAGACACAACCATTATTTTTGTACCACCAGCTTTTGCTGCCGATGCTATTATGGAAGCTGCTGATGCAGGAATCAAAGTGATTATTGCAATTACCGAAGGTATTCCAGTAGCAGATATGATTAAAGCAAATGATTATATTAAAGATAAAAACTGTCGTTTAATAGGTCCAAACTGTCCAGGAATCATTACGCCAGGTGAAGCTAAAGTTGGTATCATGCCAGGTTTTGTTTTCAAAAAAGGAAATGTAGGAATTGTTTCTAAATCAGGAACATTAACTTACGAAGCCGCTGACCAAGTAGTAAAACAAGGTTTAGGAATAACAACAGCAATCGGTATTGGTGGAGATCCAATTATTGGAACGACAACTAAAGAAGCTGTTGAATTATTAATGAACGATCCAGAAACTCATTGTATCGTAATGATTGGTGAAATTGGCGGGCAACTTGAAGCAGACGCTGCTAAATGGGTTCGTGCAGATGGAAACCGTAAGCCAGTAGTTGGTTTTATCGCAGGAGTTACTGCTCCAGCAGGAAGAACAATGGGTCACGCAGGTGCAATTGTAGGTGGAGAAGACGACACTGCAGAAGCAAAAAAACGTATTTTACGTGAAAACGGAATTCACGTAGTAGATTCTCCAGCAGAAATCGGAAAAAAAGTAAAAGAAGTTTTGGGATAAATTCTAGACTAAATTCACAAAAAAAATCGAGCTCAGAAATGGCTCGATTTTTTTTTGTGAATTTAGTTTTCTATTTAAACATATCTTCCATACCAGGAATCATAGGCATATCTACTTTTGCAACAGCGTCTAATTCTGCTTGATTTACTTTTGCTGCTTTTTCAATAGATTTATTTAGCACTAAAATTAGATAATCTTCTAATTGTTCTTTGTCCTCTAATAAAGAATCTGCAATAGAAATATTTTTTATAGTACTATTAGCTGTTAGGGTTATTTTTAGTAAACCATCAGTACTTTGCTCGTCTATAAGAACAGTGTCTAAACGTTTTTTTGTATCTTCTATTTTTTGTTGGGTTTCTTTTAGTTTTCCCATCATTCCCATTAAATCCATTATTGTAATTTTAAAATTATTTGTTGCAAATTTACTAAATCGAAATATATAAATTCAATTTTATTTATTATGAAAAAGATACATATTTTAAGCGTTCTTTGTCTTATTTTTGTACTTTCAAATAATAAAATTTACGCTCAAAAAAATGCATAAAAAAGTAAATCCACCTCAAGCTCTCATAAAACCTCATACTATAGAAAAACACAACGATATAAGAACTGATAATTATTATTGGCTAAATAAACGTGAAAATCCAGAAGTTATAGATTATCTTAATAAAGAGAACGCATATTATAACGAAATGACCTCTGATACAAAAGATTTTCAGAAGGAATTATTCGAAGAAATGAAGTCTAGAATTAAGGAAAATGATCAATCAGTTCCTTATTTGTATAATGGTTATTATTATATTACTCGTTTCGAAAAAGGACAAGATTATCCTATATATTCTCGTAAAAAAGAAAATTTAGAAGCAAAAGAAGAGATTTTGTTCGATTGCAACGAAATGGCAAAAGGACATTCTTATTTTCAATTGGGAGGATTAAGTGTTAGTCCGGATAATAAATTAGCTATTTTTAGTTCAGATGTTGTAGGAAGAAGAATTTATACTATTCAAATAAAAAACCTAGAAACAAACGAAATTTTATCAGATAAAATAGAAAATACATCAGGTTCGGCCGTTTGGGCAAATGATAATTTTACCATGTTTTATTCGACACAAGATGAGGTTACTTTGCGTTCAGACAAAATTTTTAAACATAAATTAGGCTCAAAATCGCAAGAAGATGTTTTGGTTTATTTTGAAAAAGACGAAACCTACAATGTAGATATTACCAAATCGAAATCTAAAAAATATTTAGCAATCGAGTCAGGAAGTACGCTTACAACCGAGTATCAAATTCTTGAAGCCGATAATCCTGACGGAAAATTTAGAATGTTCCAAAAACGTGTTCGTGGTTTAGAATATAGCATTAGTCATTACGGCGATAGTTTTTATATTATGACCAATAAGGATGAAGCTGAGAATTTTAAATTGATGAAAACTTTAGAAACGGCAACATCAAAAGAAAATTGGACAGAAGTAATTGCGCATCGTGAAGACGTTTTGTTAGAAGATATTGAAATTTTTAAAGACTATTTAGTTGTTGAAGAACGTG
>NZ_JBDTQE010000012.1:0-49403 GCF_039932285.1 Flavobacterium sp. | reverse complement strand
TTAAATTTCAAAGCTAATAAAGCATCGTGAACAGAATTATCAATCATTAAATTTTTTGTTGAGTATATAATCCACTAATTTTACGGCAAAAAAGTGATTGGTTTTTGCTATATTACTTAGAATATTAAATATGTAATTTGATGGATATTTTTCGCTTTTATAATATTTATAACAAGAATTTAAAATAACTTCCTCATTAGGGTTATAAATTTCTAAATATTTAAAAAATGTTTCAACATAGTCATTCTTTTCTTTTCTATCAATTTTCTTGTTTTTCAGTATAACAGAATAATACTCTTCAATTAAATTGTATTCAAATTTATTGATAATAAATGTTTTGAAATGTTTTTTATAAGTAGCAAAATTTGGATTTGAATCAAAAAGCGGATATTTTTCTTTTATGTTTTGTTCAAAATCATTTACAAAATTTAATGCTAATTTTATTTCTGAAGGAAGTTCTTTTTTTAAGTCTATTTCTGCAATCTTTAAAAGTTCATCATTTAATAAGTTTGAATCAAAATTGACAATAAATGTTTTAGACTCTTTTTCTATTGATATAATTAAGTTGTTTTCTATATAAAAATCGAAATCAGGTTTATCTGTAAAATTATGCTCATCTGTATTGTTCTGAAAACAATAGCATAAAAGTCTTTCTATTTTTTCTGCAATTTGATTCATAATTTTGGAGAAGCTATTTGCTTAATTACTAAGTACTACTTTAATTCTTAATTATTCACCCACTTATTCACCCACTTTTGGATTGATATAATGTATTATCCAAACTCCACCTTTAGTTCCTTCACGTTCTAGTAAACCTTCTCCTTTAAGAACATCTATATTATTATCTAATGCAGTAGCACTAAAATCTACTAGTTGCTGCAATACAGACTTTTTAATACTCGGATTGTTGTGAATTGCTGTAAGGATTAGAATTTGTTTTTCAGATAAATTATTCACCCACTTATTCACCCACTTATCGAAATCGAAAGGTCTTCTTAAAGTGACAGTAAACATTCCGTCTGTAATAAACTCAGGAGGTGTTAATCCTTCGTCTTTCATTACATCACGAATACGAGCAATACCCGAACCTATTTGTTCTACTAAACGCATTCTTTCGAACAAACCAAAAATTAAAGGATTTCTACTCGCACTTCTTTTACCAAACTCATTTCTTGGAACAGCACTTATTAATCCTCCAGGATTCGAAATTTCCACACGATCATCAAACACTTCTATTGTTATTCTTGCTCCTTTATCATAGTAATCGCGATGTGCTAATGAATTGATAATAGTTTCTTTAAAAGCTATAATTGGAATTTCCCAATACTCATTTCTTGGATTTGCTCCATCACTTTCAATATCATAGCGTACATTAAGTTTTGATTTTAGCCAAATCATACTTTTTTGATATTGCTGATAAAGTGTTCCAGTCATTACTTTATCATCAATAATGTATCTTTTATCTAAGCCATCGAATACTAAACAACGAATAACGGCTTTTTCGAAAAACTGTTCTGGATTGTTTCCAAAAAACAAAATAGTACCATTCTTTAAATGGCCATCGTTTGCAATTAGTTTTAAGTTTGTAAATAATTGTTCGTCTGAAGTGGCATTTACCAAACCTGCTTCAAATCTAAATGTATCTATGTTTTCTTTTGAAATTGTAGTATCAATATTTGCCTCCATACAAGAAGCATCGTCAAAATAAATTTTGCCTGCTTGTTGAAAAAAGTCTCTCATTTCTTCAGCTGATGTCAATTTTTGGGAATTTGGCCCCTGACGCACATAAATTGCACCTGATAGAACATACGGTTTATTTTGACCTGACGGCACTTCTATAACTGCCACATTCAAACCATCAACCTCAACAATATAAAACTCGCATTTTAAAGCCGGAGATATTTCATTTATAGAATTTTGTATAGCAGAACGTTTTCCATTATCGATCGTTACTCCTTTGATCGTATTTGTATCATCAACACCAATTAAAACTACACCTCCTGAAGCATTAGCAAAAGCACATACTTCTTCTGTAATTCCTTTTACATTACTTGGAATACTTACTTTGAATTCGGCATTGTAGCCTTCTCCTGCGGATACTATCGATTTTATTTGGGTTGGGTTGAGCATTTCATTTTAAATTAAAGTCGTATTTCATATCTTTCTTCAAAAAAAGCATCTAGTGTGTCTTTGTTATTTTCATTAAGGATAAAATCAATTTCATTATTTGTAAAATCACAAATTCCAAAATTGTTAATGTAATTACCATTTAAGGAATAATAGCTTGATGAATATGGCTTACTTGTGGTTTTTATATAATACCAAAACAAGCGTGATTCCATTATTTTTTTAGCCAATAACATTTCTTCTTCGGAATGACCAATAACAGCTAAGCCATTATAAAATAGTAAATCAATATCATTACTAATCAAAAAGTCAGGAGTTTTATCAGAAAATTTAGGGAAGAATAATTTGTTTTCAACTTTTTCTAATGATTGGGTTCTACCAAAAGCAAACCATTTTTCATATTCCCCTTTTCCTTTATCTCTCTTTGCTAGTTCTTGCTTTTTCTTTTTGAAGTATTTGTATGCCTCTGGAAAAACATCTTTCAAAAATTCTTCTTCTAAAGCTTTTGGTTTATTGTTATTATTATAAGGAAATAATACTTTTTCTCTAACAGTATCAAAATCTATACTTCTGCTTAGCTTGTTTGAGTTAAGTATATCTTTACAAATTCCTTTTTCAATTGGATATAAATTACCGTTTTGTAAGTAAAAAAAATCTTCATCTTCTGCTACAGGTTTAAAAATAAACAAATCATTTCGTAATGTAGCAATACCGTGTCTTGTTTTATAAAGCTCTCCAAAAGGAGTTCCAACAGATTCTATCCTGGATATGACCTCATTATTGTTTAGGTTCCAACCTTTTTTTGCGTCTAAATTGTGAAAATTTACTCTATTGTATAAGTTTCGATTAGTAGGCAACTCTTTAGTAACAGATTTATAATACTCAACGAAATTCTGCTCAGCGTTTTCTAAAAAACAAATACATGTGTAAGTGCTTTTTGATTTAAAAATCTGATGTGTGCCAAAATCAATAATCCTAATTGCAATTCTATTATCTTCAAAATACTTTCTTAAAGCTCTTCCATTTAAACTCTTAAAAAATGTATTCATGGTTATGTAACCAAGTATACCATTTGGAGCTAAATTTTCATAGCCTATTTGAAAGAAAGGTATATATAAATCTGGATTTCCAGTTGAGCATACTTCCCATAGTTTGACATTTTCTTTGGCTTCAATATCAAGATTTCGAGCAGAAACATACGGTGGATTTCCAACTATAATTTCAAATCCTTGAAAATCATTAATGACTTCTGACCAATTAAAAATTAAAGTATCCCCTTGATGAATATTAAAATGAAATTGTTCAACATCTTCACCCTCAGATAAAGCTAGAAGGCTTAATAATAATTTACTTCGAGTAACTGAGTACTCTTGTATATCTAAACCAAAAATTTGATTTTGAAAAATACATTGATAACTATTTCCCGTTCGTCTTTTAATCTCTTTTGCAGCACTGTATAAAAAACCACTACAACCACATGAAATATCAGCAATTTTGGCATTTAAAAGTTGATTCCCTACTTTTCGAAAAGACTGTGAAATTATGTATTCACGAATATCTGATGGTGTGTAAATCGCACCGTTTACAATTCTATCTGATGGAGAAATAACAAATTCAAATAATTCAATTAAATCTTCAATAGTAAACTTATCTTTGATATTTTTAATTACATCTATAAATCCATTTAAGTTTTCATAATCTTCATCGTTTTCATTAATTGAGTAACTTAATAATAATGAGTTATTATTAAGTAATATTTTATTTATATGAAGAAAAGCAGATATAATAAGTCTGTCTACAAACCATGGATTTGAAGTGCATTTCTGACTTAAATATTTTGTTGCGTTTTTCATTTTAAAGACTTCCTAATTCTTTGGTATATTTATGATATTCTCGATATAGATTTAATAATTTATCTTTTAATATTTGGTTATCCATTTTATCTAAAAATTCTTCACATTCTCCAATCAAGTTGTCTAATTCTTCTATTTGCCATATTATTTCATGTTGTGGCTTGTGAAGCTTTAACTTATAATATATCCATTTACCTAATTGGGTTTGATGTATAATTCTTCCATTATCAAATCTTAAAAATTGCTTTTCATATTCATCATCGCACGGGTCAATAAACCCTTCATTATTTTGATGATGGATTAATTCATCACCAGTTGGCCAATGTGCTCTTTTGGAATTATTACAAGATCTGCATGAATAAACTAAATTTAAATAATCTGTTTCCTTAATTTTATTTAAAAGTTTCTGAGGAACAAAATGGTCGATTTCAAACCAAATAGTTCTCCACACATCAATATCATTACAATATCCACAACGGCATTTATAATCTTTCTTTAACTCATCCCTATGATCAGAATATTTATTAACCACAGTTTTGATATCTCTTCTTTTAGGAGTTTCTTTTCTAAATGGAATCATATTATTTACCTTGATTTAGTTTTTTAAGCTCCTCCAAAATTTCTTTTGTTTCATTCACAAACTCATTAAGTTTTGAGATAGAATCTCTATGAATTAGATTTGCAGGTAAATCTTTTCCTTCTGGATTAAGTTCATCAAACAAAATATATAATTTAGAAAGTTCTTCTTCCTCCAAAATTTCTAAACCTTGATTATTTCTCTTTTCAATAAGTGTTTCAATTTTCACATTTGTGTCTTCTATTTTTCTATAATAGTTAGTAATGTTTGATTGGATTTTTGATTTAAAAATATCAAGTTCTTCTTTTTCTCTGTCATTTTCTACAGACAAGATGTTTTTGTTGTAAATAATGTGTACATCATCTGTATGTCCAATTGCTTGGGTAGGAAATGAAGTCAACATAACAATTGGAAAATGAGGTCTTATTCTTTTTATTTCCTCTACAATTTTATTCCCATTAAATGGAACTTCTGCATTTTCTTCTAATAAATAGTCTGTGACTATTGCATCAAGATTACTTGATAATAACTGACCAAGTATTGATTCAACAGAAGATTCAGAGTTAACTACAATTCTTAATATTTCAAAATCATTCTTAAAAGTTTGATAAAAAGTATTTATCCAGCCTTTATCTTCGTCTATGTATGCAATTTTATATTTCATCATCTAGTTTTGAATGTTATTTTAAATGTCAGCCCATTATCGATTTTAACAATAGCGATTGATGAATTATTATACTCTTCAATTATTGATTTCACAATATAAAGACCTAATCCAGTCCCAACCTTATTTCCTTTATTATCTGTTTTAGATGATTCATTAAGATTGAAAATCTCCTCTGGATTATCTTTATACTTTAAGTCAAGCCCTTTTGCGTTATCAGAAAAAATAATCTCAATATCATTTTCTTTTTTTTGCAAGCTGATTTGAATTTTCTTCTGTTCTTTATTAAATCCGTTATGTGCGTTTATAGAGTTGGATAGTAAATTATTAAATACTGAATCCATATTAACCTCAAAGGCTCTAATTATGTAGTCAGCATCATCAATTTTATTTAAAACAAGAGTTATGTTTCTTTGTTCTAAAGCTTTACTCCAATTTGCCTTAAAGTTTTCAAAATATTGATAAAAATCAAGGTTCTTTCTTTCTCTTTTATCAATTTTCAAAGTGCTCAATGAATAATCAAGCCAATGCTTTAACTTAGTGTCTTCGTCACGCATTAAATCAATCATATAGAAAGGATTGTCATCTTTGTCTAAAGTTTTTCCTAATTCATTCTCGTCTAAATGATTTCTTAATTCATCTACTAAGAATTTTGTACGAGGAATTAATCTAGCTCTTAAACTTCTAACTTCGTGTGCAAATGAAGATATAATAAGCCCAACACTAGCAAGGCTTCTTAATAATCTTAACTCTTCATCTTTTTTCTCATTATCCTTTTCTAATATCAATATGGCATCTGCCATATTTTCTTCGGATTCTGAATATTCTTTATTATCATTAGTTGACTTATCATCATTCTTACGGTCAGAATCATTACTATAGTCCTTTCTTTCTTCTTTTTGCTTTCTAATTCTTTCTACATCTTCTTTTGCCTTTCTTAACGTTTCAGCTTCTTCATTTCTATTAGTATGAAGTTGCGATAGGTTATACATTACAACATTTCTATCCTTTTCAAATAGTCCGATTATATCAAGTAAAATATTTTTAAAAAGTTCAAATTCTTCATTTTCAATAATACCTTCTCGACCAGATTTATCTTGAAAACTTTCGTTATGAAGTCTAGATATTTTAATTGTTCCAGCTATCTGATTAGGTCTAATTTTATATCCACCTAATCTTTGACCAACACCACCAGGACTTTGAGCTTGTCTCTCTCCTAATCTTAACCAATCATCTCCATTTTCTCCATAAGGTCTAATTCGGAAATCATCTCGAAATATCTTAATACCACCAAACTTTTTTATCCATGATTTTCGATTAGCACTATTGATGCTTTTATATGGGTACTTCTTTAAATCACCATCTTCTTTGTCATCGGAAATTGTATTCTTTAAAAAATAAAAAGTAAAATCAAATTTACCGACTCTCTCTAATAATTTTTTGTCTACTTTCTCAGATATTAATTTTTCAATAGGTAAGTCAAATACAATTTTTTCTTTCCTAAAATCTTCGAGTTTATATGGTGCGTTTTTCATCATATCAAAATCAAAAACTTCTGTGTATCTATTTTCTAATGAATCAACATCAAGTTCATTTCGTGAAATTTCTATATTTAATGTTTTATCATTTTCATTATTATACGTGGCTTTTAGCTTATAATCATAATCGTCATAAAAAGCTCTTTTTAAAGTTCCAAATTCTTCTAAATTACCTAGCAAGAATAAATCAATTCCAAAATCACTTTGTTCTTCTGGAGGTAGAAGCATCTCTAAATTACCAAACAACTTCCTTAACTTATCTTCATTCCATTCATCATTGAGCTCTGTTATTTCAATTACAGTACCCGATTTAAAATTAACTTCTTCAAGTAATTCTTTTATTTTTGGATAAGAGGAAAATCTATTTACATATTCATGTTTAAGATTTACATTATCCTTTACAGACAGAACAGCTTCCACATCTGAAACTATAGCTCCTTTTTTATCAAAATCTTTCCAATCAACTGTCCATTCAAAACCTATATTATTGCTATTTGGTAATAGTTTAGTATTTGGTGTTTCTGATGGATCTTCATGAATTTCTTTTTCAACTTCTATTTCTAATACGGAGGGAAGAGATGTCATATTTGTTAACATCCCTAACCTGTTTAATGCAAAACGTCCTATACCTTTTGCTCCAGTTTTTATTCTTCCACCTTCTGTCGTATGCTCATACAACTTGTCATCGGTACCAATAGTCATCCATTGGTTTTGAATTATTTTATCATACATTCCGATTCCGTTGTCAATGATGTAGATACAGCTATTCTCTTTTTCGAACTTTTCTATTTCAATTTCGACACCTTCATCATTTATCACTTTTTCTTTTTTGATTTTTAGATCAAAAATCAGAATACATTTACTAGCATCTGCGTCATAAGTGTTTTTAACTAATTCAATTACGGCACCTTCTTCGGTTGAGAAGTTTTCTAAACCAATTAGTTTAGCTGTTCTAGCTGAAACTTTAAAAGGTATTTTAATAGTGTTATTAATCATTGAATAAAGAAGTTAATTTTATATTTAGCTTTTCAGCAATTTGAATAAAGGTTTTAATTGGCGGTTGTATTTCATTTGTACACCATCGAGAAATAGTAGCTTCATTTTTGCCTAATTGTTCAGCCAACCATTTGCTAGTTAAATTCTTTTCAGCTAATACTACTTTTAATCTATTAATTGCTTTTTTGCTCATATTCTTTGCATGATATGCAAATATATTGAATTTAATTACAATTTTAAACTATTAATATTGTCAATGTAAAACTGCAATTCATATAATTCAATTAACTCTTCAGTCTTGTTTTGTAATTGTGCTAATTGTATAAAATTAATGTTTTGATATAATGCTTTTTCGCCCAATATCTCTTGCAAAATAATGTAAATAGCTTGTTGAAGAATTTTAGTATTGCAATGGATTTTATAGTTTTTAAGGTAAATTATTATATCAAGTTTTTGAATTCTATCATCATAGTTTAATGGCAAGAATTTGATTTCACTGGTTTTTATTGTTATTTCTTGGAAAATATAAGGTTCATCTAAACCCTTAATAATTCTTTCTATTTTTTCTGTGGGTTGAATGAATGCTGTGAATTTCCAATGTCGTAATACCGGAGCATTATTGATTAACTCGATTACTTGGTTGAAGTAGTCAGGGTTTCCGTTTGCTGTTATAATTATTTCTGTCTTTTGGTTTTCCTTTATTGGAAAGACTATCATAAAATCTAACTCTTTAGAGAAATACCCTAATTGTTTGTTTAACCAATAAGAGATATTTTGCTGATTTTTTGGAATTTCTATGATTAGATCCTTAATAGTTTGATTGTTGTCTTGGAACCAGTTCCAGAAGATATTTATTTTTCTCATGATTTTTTGTTTAAAGTTTCAGGTTTAAAGTTTCCAGTAACTAAAAGCACTTCGACAGGCTCAGTGTGACAAGAGTTTGCTTTATTTCGACTTCGCTCAATACAGGCTACTCGTAATGACGGTTAGCGTTTGTCTTTTGTGGTTTTGTCGAATGCGATGAGGTTTAGCATGGCTCGTAATCTTGAGCGTACTCGGTTGCCATACATGGTTTCTATTTCTGATGCTGAAAGATTTGTGGTTATATGAGTCATCACTTTTCTTGAGATAAATAGATCATATCTTGATAAGACTATTTCTGCCATAACATTGCATTCGTTTCCGTAATACTTTAAGTTGTTTTCTACTCCTAAATCATCAAAGCAATAGTTTTTGTATTCGGATTGTGAATAGCTTCCACGACTGTATCGATGGATTATTTCGTAGCCTTCTTTTATGAATTCGAAACTTATATCCCGACAGGTTCGCATATAAAATTTGTTTTCTTTTTGGGTTATGTATTTCATTATTGTCATTAATGATGTTTTACCTGAATTGATTTGCAGTTACCTCATCTTTTAGGAAATACGCTATCAGTTTTGTGATGTTCTCCAAGTCTTTATCAAAAAAATGAAAATTTGAACCATAATCTTGTTTAGCTTTTTTCTCTAACCACACTAGAATTTCGGGATAGTTGTATTGTGTACTCATAACCTGATTTGTTATAATGGTTCTGCATAGTTTTTATCTTCCATAACTTGGAGGTGTTTTGCTCTTGGTTGTTCTTTTGATTGAAGATTTTGAGGAAGATTTATTTTGAATTTGGCAGTGTTTAGCATCCAATTACGAGCTGCTGCATTCCAATCTATCATTTTGGTTTTTCCACCAATGAGCCAACCGTTACTGGTGTAATAATTGTAAAATCGTTCTGCTTCAAATTCTGAATATTCTTCTTGTTTGAAGTATTCTTTGACTTGTTCTAAACTAGGCTTCTCGACTTTTTCTTTTTTTGCGGAACTTTTTTCTTTTTTCGAATTTGAGTTTAAAATAAATTCATCTTCATTAAAATTTTTAAAATGGGTGTCTATAGATATGTTTTTATTGTTTTTAGATGTTTTATTAGTATTATATATATTGGGTTCATTGACTTGTTCAGTATCGTTACTGTTAGCTTGGTTATCTATTGGTATGGTTTGGTCAATAATTGAACTGGTTTGTATTTTAAAAACTGCTTTTCTATCTGATAAATCATGAATGATTACTTCTGAACCTGAATAGGGATTGTAAGAAGGTAAATAGTCAATAAATCCCATACTCTGTAATTCTTTGATGCATTTATGATAGGTTGCTTTTGAAGCTATGCGACTTGTTTTCATCATTTCATCACGTGAGATAGCAATTGGATTTTTGAATCGATTGATGTTCCAGCTTTGGAATAATGCTAGATACAAGCTAATATGTGTAGGATAAATGGTTTCTTCAGAGGCAATGCGAATGAAGAAACCTGTTAAGTGTTTGATGTAGTTCATTAGAATTACGAATTTTAAATTACGAATTACGAAATTGATATTATTTCATTTCAACTTCGCTCAATACATGCTAATCGCAATGAATTTTTACTTAAAAAGTGTAGGTATTGCGTGAACTTTATTTCCGTTTAGCAATTTTTCAATGTCTGCATAGTCGTAATACATAATGCCACCCACTTTGGTATAAGTTAGTGTTCCATTAATACGGAAATTTTGTAAAGTACCCGAAGAGATGTTTAACAGCTTGCGGACTTCATTGGATTTGAGCCACTGTTTTGTTTGTTGCGGATTAGAGTGAATGATTTCTTTTAAGTCTTTCAAAAGAAGACTTCTGAATTCGTTTAAATCTTCGAGAGTGATAACTTGTACTGCCATAACTGATGTTTTAGATTGTTATGGTACAAATTTGTGAAGATTGATTTGTTTTATTACCCAAGTTGCACCCAAGTTGGGTTTAAAATAATTTTTCTAAATCAAAATTATCATCAAAGTATTCATTATAAACGGTGATATTTTCTTTAGAGATGCCAAATTCATAAATAAACCTTTCTTCGATTAGAGCTGAATTTGGATTTACAATAATTACTTGAGGTATTGTATCTCTTTTTAAAAATGCATTTTTAAAAAGATTGTTTGTTCTAATATCTGTTATTGGAAATGAATATCCAATTAGAATTATTTTTTTAGCTTTTGTAATATCTTCCTCAGCTTTTGACCAAAGAGTCGAGAATATATCGCCATAAAAATCATATTCTTTATCATGAACTGGAGGAATTATAAGAGGCATCGATACTAATCCAAAACTTTCAGCTTCTCCTTTCGGGTTAAAACCAGTTCTAATGATATTTTTCATTAACATCATACCATCTGGAATTTTTTTACCTTTTAAAGGTAGGTTTGGAGGATAATAGCCATATGCAAAATCAGTATATCCAGGCATAAATCTACCGTCATAAGTACTGTAAGGCTCTTTAGTGCTTTCATAAATATAAAAATCTTCTGCATTAGTTTCCTGTAGCATTTCCAATTTACCTTTTTCAGGAATTATATGACTCGTTAACCAATTTGTTGAGCCGTGTAATTTAATTATATACGGATAGTTTTTATTCGTTTTATTTTCAATATCTACCCATTCATTTCTGTATATTTTTGAAGGCTTTACATAATATCCATCTGACGTGTTCCAATCAGTAGCTTCGAATAATGCTTTGTCCATTAAAGTGTCCCAATTGAAGGTTATTATAGAATCTTCGGGATTAATATGCTTAATTAAGTTTAGGTGTGGTTTTGATGTTGGTCCGTTCTGGATTTCATTTATAACACTTGTGAATAGGAAAACTAATTCAAGATAAGCCTTGTAATTTTGCATATTATCTAGAAAATTATCTCTAGTAAAAAAATTGTCTTTGCTTGAAGATAAACTTGCAATTAATTTGTTTTTTACCTCACTGTGTAATATTTCTATGTCTTCATTAAAATAAAGAAAATCTAGAATTTCTTTATTTCTGGTTAACGCAACATAATTAATTATGTTGCCTATCAATACCCAAGTATTTGATGCAATATCAAGGTTGTGAAACGTTTTAAAAAAATCATTTGCAATTGGCATTTTCTGACCCGTAGGTGAATCATTGTATGCTTTTGAAGCTCCTGCACCTAATATTATTACATTCATTTTTACACAAGTTATACCCAAGTTGGGTTTGTTTTTATGTTATTGGTTTATCTGACCAATAGAAAGTAAGGCCTTCAAAGTCTTCAATAATTACATGAACATCATCGTCTAAAAATTTTGAGTATTCACTTTCGAAGTAACTTTTACCCGATTTACTACACGTTGCCTTTTTATTGAAATACGACATTATTGGAACAATTTTACCCTCTTTTATATCTGAATAATCGGTTCCGTCATCAGGTATTGTTAAGGAACAGTTCAATCCTATGTCATCTACTATTGGTTTTAAATTAAATTTTGTGTCTACAATTTTTCTTTTTATATAAATCACTCCATCATATTGACAAATATCCTTTAATGCTGGTTTGTTTATGAATTGCTCATAGTTTGAGTTAAGATATGTTCTCTGATTTTCAAGCCAAGTTTTAAATTCGTCTCTGTTAACTGGGATGCTAGTAAATGAATTAATCCATTTTGTTAAATCATTCACGTGACCATAGCAACTTAGTCTCACTTCCTTTTCTTCCATATTCCAAGCAAGTGTGAATGAAATAATAGAGTTTAGTTTTCTTTCAATTAGTTTATTGAAAATATTTTTGAAAGCTTGTATTGTTATTGTAATGTCTTCTTGAGGATCTTTAGCTCCATGAAAAACACATGGTATGTTCCAATACTCGTCTTTGAAATTGCCATAAATGACATCTTCTTTTATGAATAGTTTTTTTCCTAATCTGTCTAAAGCTTTTTTAATTTCTATGATATCATCTTCAATTGCGTCTTTATTTCCGTTTCCAATATCGACTACATCGTAAATTGAAACGGCATGGCTGAAATCATTAAAATTATTTTTTTTTTCATGGTACGAGACTAATAGCTTAATCCCATCATTAGCATCCAACTTTTGAGGAACTAATTCTTCTATTAATGATAGCTTATCTATTGGTTTTTCTAGTTCAGATTTTGGTTTTTCGGCATTGAAATACTCATAAATAAGTGGATTACTTTGCATGTATTGTGTTATCAAACTCTTCCAATCATTAATACCGATTTTCCCATCCATTCTGAAGAGTTTTTTATATTGACTTCTCCGTCCAAACTCTGTCATTTTTTGATCTATTCTTTCAAAATATAAATCAGAATCATAACCTCTAATTGCTCCATCAAAATGTACAAATGTTGATTTATTTGTTTCATAAATAGAATGGATATATCTGCAGCCATAAAAATCTTCTTCAGTTGGAGCTTCAGATTCTTTTAATTCTTCTAGTTCAAATTCTCTCAAGTTTTTATTAATTTTCCAAAAGAATTCAGTAGAAGATAATTGGTAATAATCTCTTTCGAAATCTGTTGTAATATGTTTTGTCAATCCGGGATCAATTTTTTCAATTTCATCGGAATATTTTGGACCAAACCAATAGTCAAATTCCATAGTAGGCAAAAGTGTAGGAGCATATCCAATTAAATCCCAGTCGATGGCAATTTTTAAGACTACCTCATCATTATCCTTATATGACATGAATTCATCTAAAAATTTATAATGGAAACAATTGTGTCTTGATAAAGACCTTCTGAAAAAACTATCTACATAAATACATAACGGAAGTGTTTTATGAACAAAAACACCTTGGTATTTATAATCAAATTCTTTTAATAATTCTTTTATTGGAAGTAGATCATCTTTAACTTTTAAACTGCTTAACTTATTGAATACTTTTGCTACAATCCCATTATCAAGAATAGCAAGCGTACTGGAATGTATGTATTTAAAATCTTTACTTAAATCATCTTTTAGAATATCATGTAGAGCTCCTTTGTTAGATTCAACATCTTCTTTAATATTTGAATAGTTTGTGAATTTTTTGAAGTCTAAAATTTGTTTTGTTTCTTCATCCGTTTCAGGAAGTAGTGCAATACCTAAATTTCTAACCAATTTTGGTTCGAAATAAAGAGCATATGGTATCATGCAGCCAATAGGTCTGTGCATGTCGTGACCAAGGTGCATTGGTACAGCTTGAGTTGATTTGTCCCAAACAACATCCTCCATTGCTGAAATAGCGAAGCAACTACCGTGTTTATTTATTTGATCGGAATTAAGTACAAAAAGAGATTTATGCATAGTGTTTTACTTTTCATCTGCTTCATCCATTTTCTTGATTAAGCTTTCTGTTAGCGAAGATAAGAATTTAGTTCGAGAGGTTTTTCTCATTCTTAATTCTAGGTAGGTTCTGTAGTAGTCGCCTAAGTCAATATTAAAGATGTGTTCTAAATAGGTTGCAATGTCTTTTATATCTGCATTGCCATTGTTAAATACTCCTTCTGCATGAAGTGCATAGAGCAACTCTGTTAAAGCTACTTTTGAGTTTGTCCAAGATAAATTTATACTTGGTTTCTTGTTCATTTTTTCTCTATCATCTTTATGGTCAATCTGTACAAACTGGTTTTCTATGTATAATTGAATTAGGTCATTTGCTAATATTCTTGCCACTTTAAAATCATGTGATGTTGAAAAGGTACTATCCGTCTCAAAATAATAACTGTCTAAGGAGAGTTTAATGTCAAATTTTCCTCTTAAAAAATACTTGTAATCTAAATATGTACTGCCTGAACGGTAGTATTTATAAAAATCTAATTCGTTGTCAAAAAAAGCTTTTAACTTTAGTAATTCATTTTGATAGTATTTCTTTACTACTCTGTTTCCACCATTTGGTTTTTTCATTTCTATTTTATAAACCATATTGTAGTAAATTAATTTAGAGGTGAATTGTGGTTTTAATTCTTTAAAAAATTGTATTTCTTCTCCTTCGGCTTTAAAATTATTTTTATGTACAATTGTTCGTAAAATTTTAATTGTTTTAAGTATTATTTCAATAGCGTTTTCACAACGTATAAGTTGGTTATCTATTTCTAAATCTATAAAGTTTAGCTGCTCATTTAGTTCTGATATCAGCTTATTTATTTTTGTTTGCAATTCCTGAGTATATTTTGATAGTTTTTTGCATATTCATTACTTTATAAATTTGCTTAATCTCATAGATTACTTTTTACTCTGTACAATCGCAGTATTATTTATGATTTTCCATTCGCTGTCTAGATCCAGTACTAATGAGTTGTATGAAACAAATATGTTTTCTTCACTTTTCAATTTAATTTTAACGGAAGCTATTGTTTCGCTAATGTCAATGCTTTCGATAATCATTTCCCTCGGTAATCCTCCAAAAAGGCCTTGTTTAATATTTGATAAATATTTTTCTTTATCAATATTAGTAACACCTTTTGTACCCATAAATCTATTACTACTTACGCGAAAGTCTTTATGCAGCACCTTATCTAAAAGGACAACATCACTATTATCGCCACCTTGCACAAAGTCTGTAATTGTTTGTTTTATTTTATCTTCCATGGTTGATTCATTTGAAATAGTAATCTATTATTTGGCTGTACATATTTTTGTAAATCATTTCAAAACAATTTCCAAACTTTGTTTCATAAATTTCTTTTCCGTAATTGTGTTCCAGTTATGAATTATTAGTTCCTTAACAAGATGATTTACTCGTCGATCCTTGCATTTTACTCTTATTAAATCTCAGCCAGTATTTTATCAAGTGAATTATAAGAGTCGGTAACGCCATGTTCCATACCTGAGTTTAGGTGACCATCACGACTTGCTACTGATTTGTAAATTGCCTGAATTGTTAATTTGCTTCTGTTGTTTGGTAACTCTTCAAAATTTGCAAATTCTAAAGATACTTCACCTTTCATAGGTAAACCTTCAAATTCAAAAGTTCTTATTAGTCGCTCTGGAGGACAGACTTCATGAATAACTCCATTAAACTTATATTCATTACCATTTTCATCAGAATGAATAAATCTATAGGCGCCATGAGATTTATTTTCATATTTATCGATAGCCATTTTTAATGAATCAGGTCCAAGCCATTTCATTATTAAATTCGCCTCAGTATAGGCTTTGTAAAGAATTTCTCTTGGAGCTTCAAACTCTCTTACTATAAAAAGTTCTTGTTTGTTTGGTTCTGCGGTAATTGTTGTTTTATTTGACATTTTTAAATAATTTGAATTAATAAATTTTTGTTTTGATTAGTTTTTTCTCAATTTAAATTGTTGTTCGATGTAGTCATCAAGGTTATCAAATGCCATATTTAAGCCTTCTTTCATTCCCATCGCGATAACTTGTTCTAAATGTTCTTTCGATTGATACTCGGAACTTAAAATCACCTCGGTCGAATTCGAATTCGCAAAAAATTCAACTTTAAATCGTGCAATAGGCATAGAAGTATTTATCGTTCCGTCGGGATCGCAAAATGAATCTTCACCTGAAAATGAATCATGCGGAGTAATTAATTTGTAATCTGTTCGAGCTACATGCCTTTCACCCATAGGACCTACCATGGCATAAATCCTGTGACCATTTTCTACGAAACTCATATAACTTGTTTCTGACTTCCATGGTTTGGGTGCCCACCATAGGTCTAAAAGTGCTGGTTCAGTCCAAGCGCTCCATACTAAATTTTGGTGGGCGTTAAAAGTTCTTGTAACAGTAAGTCTGTTATCTTCCGATTTAAAAATTGATTTAGTCATTGATTAGATTTTGATTGATAATTGAAACTATACGTCTTTCGGATTTGATTGCATCTTTATTAATAAGTCGTCGAGTTGCTCAAAGCGATCATCCCATAACTTTTTAAATGGTGCTAACCAGTCGGCAACTTCCTTAATTTTTTCTGGATTAAAATGATAATATATTTCTCGTCCTAATTGTGTTTGACTTAGAAGTTCACATTCACTTAAGATTTTAATGTGATTTGAAACTGCTTGTCTGGTAGAATTAAAATGCTCTGCGACGGCATTTGGTGTCATAGCTTGTATTGCAATTAGTCCTAAAATAGCTCTTCTTGTTGGATCGGCTATAGCTTGAAAAACATCTCTTCTCATCTTTTATTTATTTATATGCAATTGATTGATTGCAAATATATGCGCAATCGTTCAATTGCGCAAATTATTTTTAGTAAATTTTATAAATTTGTGATTTAGTACAGAATGAAGTTTTGATTGATTTTAATCACCCCGTAAACTGTAACATTATCTAGCTGTGGAATAATACCTGTAGATATAATGAATTCAACTTATTTTTATAAATATTCTAAAATGCTTCATAAAATTATTATTGAATCGCATACCTATTTCTTTATTTTTAGTTACTTATTTATTTGCTAGACTAATAGATTTCTTTTTATTTATTATTCAAACTTGATAAACATTTTATTAAAATTTATCGTCATTTTGCTAAATTGTTTAATTATGTCTTGGCCAATATTTCCAAACACTGTTTCTTTTTCTTTAATATTTTGACTAAGTAATTGTACATCTTTAAGAATTATTCGTTTGCCTGAGATCGTAAATGCCTCTTTAATCAGAAATCCGTTGAATTCTTCATTTCCTCCGGCTCCTCCAAAGATTACTTTTTGAGGTTTGTAGTATTGGTCAAATTCGTGCTTATTGTTTTCATAATACTTTTTATAGAGAATTGTAGAACTCGCGCCACTATCAAAAGTATAATGTTTACCTTCTATAGAAATCAAAGGTGTCAATCCGTCCATAGCTAGATTTTGCTCACCAGTAAATTCAGTCTCATTTTTTGGAACTATAAAATAACCTTCTTGTGTAATTTGTATCTCTTTTAAAGCTTCAAGAACTGGGTATCCTATTATCCCGCAGATTTGGTAATCAATTTGTGGAAAAGCTAATGAGTTATCATCCATTACTAAAAATATGGCATTGCAAATTTCTATAGTGCCTATTAAAAATTTATCACATATTGCTAATTGCGCTTTTACTTTTATACCCGTAATTGTTCCAACTTCAATATCAGCTGGTATTATTTTCATTTTTAGACGTTCTGCTACTGATTTTGATATCGTAGATATATTTGCACCAGTGTCAAATATGAAGTTTAAAGTATCTGTATCTCTTGATATAGCTATATTATCTAATCCAGCTTTGTCTTTTACAATCTTTAACTCATTAATGGAAGGAATGATTACTTTCTGTTTGGGTTGGTATTGAAGTGCAGTGCAAATTTTTAAGTCATTATTGTACTCCTCGATAGTTTCTTTATTAAGTATATTTTGATATTCCTCAAAAATAGTTTGCAGTGCTTTTTTACCTTCACGATAATCATATAATTTCAACGCATTATCATGTTTGAGCGTGTATAGTTTTAATTTTATAGAATCGTTTAATTCATTACTATTCGTTTTTAACAACACATTTATTTTTAGGTTAGAATCTTCTAATTTATTAAATGCATTATAAAGGCAAGCCTCAATGTATAAACAATTGCTTGTGGTCAGATATTTTTTACTTCGTGTATAAATTTCTTTTGCTTTGAAAAAATTATCTTGCTCAAGTAGTTGAGAAATATTATTAAATTCTTGTTTTCCTGTTTGAGCAAATAGATTTAAACTTGCTAAAAAGAATGTTAGGAAAATCACTATTCTGCATATAACTTTTATCATACTTTAATCTATTAATTAAATCCTAATTTAATTTTACATCTAAAATTACCACCAAACTCTTGCTCCATCTTTAAGACTTCATTCGTTGACGTACTTATCCAAAAAGTCTCTTTGTGACTTCCTTGTTCTTCATGAAATAATAGCCAGCATTTAATTTTTTGGTTATTATACCCAGATAAGGAATCCGTTCCAATTACTGTATAAACTATATTTTTTGGCTCATTAAATCCAGGATCATAGAAGTTTATTTTGTACACTGCATCTTTTTTATACTCTAGCAGTTGAAATACTTCTAAATCTAAATGCCAGTTGAGAAAATTTTGATTTAAAGCTTTCTCAAATGCAATGTGCTTTTCATTTATGACTGAATCTTTTGATTTTATTAGAGGTTCTCCATCATAAATTGCTTTTTTTGCTTCAAAATCAAAACTAGCAGTAAGTTTTTTGTTGTTTTTTTTCCACCACACATCATGGTATATTGTTTTAAAATTAACTTTATTTAATGTAGTTGATGATTTGTGGAAAATACTGTCCATATTTTCCCAAATTTGATTAATCTTAATTGTTTTTTTCCCTTTTGTTTCTTCAAAAGAGATTACTCTAGACCAAAATTCATAGTTAGTCTTGTTCGTATGACCTTTCATTTTGTAATACACAAGATATTCATTTGAACTTTCTTTGATGTTTTTGACGTTGATTGAAGATGTATTTACAATTATGGTATCCTTAGATTGTGAAAGGGAAATTTCATACTTGAAAATCATAGTAATTATAAAAAATATATAAAGATTTTTTATTAATGCATTTCTAATATTTAGTATCATGATTATAATAATTTACTAATTACATTAATTGTAATTTGCTTTCAGATAACAGATTTTAAAAATTTAATTGTAGCTGTCCAATATTCTTCATTATTTTCTATAAATGGCCATAACGCAATTGAACCATGAGCTCCTTTGCCAATAGGAATAAACTGCGTTTTATTTTTTGATTTTATGTTTTCAATTAAGAGTTTTAGATTACTAGATTCTTCCTTTGAAGAGGTAACAAATACAGGTTTGTTTAATTTTTTAATAGTATTCTTTAAATTCAATTTATCTCCAAAATATTCTCCAGGACTAAACGCTAAGACTGCTTTAACTTTTTTATGAGTAGTAGCTATTTTTAATGCTAAAGAAGCACTAAAAGAACTCCCTAATAAAATAACTCCTTTATTATTATTAATACTATCAGTAAAGTTGATTGCCGCAATAATGTCTTGTTCAGAATCTAAATACTCAGTACCTTTTTTCTTATTTATTGCCTCAATATGTGTTTGATTTTTAATTCCAAAAACTTCATTACCCGTTCTTGTATCTATTGCCAAACAGTTAAATCCTAATTTATTTAATTTTACTGCCGTTTCTTTGTATTCGCCTCTACTATGTTCTGCTAAATGACACAATACTATGTAGTTTGATGTATCATTTATTTTGTACAAATCCGCGGTTATTTTGATACCGTCAAGTGACGAGAAGTTTATCTTTTCTTGTGCGTTCGAATAAAAAAATTTACAAACTAAGATTAAAATTATTATTTTTTTCATTTATATATTATTTAAATTGTTTAACTGAATTGGTCAATATTTAATTCAAAAAAAGCAGAAAATCTTATCTACAGCCATTTAAATAGATTTTAATTTATTTGTTATTATTTAGTTGCTAATAAAATACCTTCAATTAAGTTTGGAATTAAAGCATCCGGCAAATCATGTCCCATTCCTGGAATTATAATTAATTTTGCATTAGGAATTGCTTTTGCCACTTCTTTACCTGCTTCAACGTTTACAACTGGGTCTGCATCCCCGTGAATAACTACAACAGGAATTTTAATGTTATTTAGTTGTTGTCTTCTATCACAATTATCGCCAATAATTACTGCAGCTGCTTGTCTTGCAAGACCTAATGGATACCATGATCTTTGAATACTTTTTCTGGCTCTTTCTTTCAAAATATTATCTGGGGTAGGATATCCTTTACTACCAATTGCTTTATATATAGTAAAAAAATAATTTGTAAGAGCATCAATATCATCGGTCATTGGTGGAGGTGTAGCCATTGTTTGTAAAACATCTGGATTACCTTTTTGAGCCATAGGATTACCCGATGAAGCCATAATAGAAGTAAGTGAAAGTGTTTTATTTGGAAAATTAATTGCTATAATTTGTGCAATTGCTCCACCCATTGAAACTCCAACAATATGCGCTTTTTCAATTTTAAGTTCATTTAATAATCCGACAGCATCAGCAGCCATATCATTTAATGAATATTGAAGATAAGTCATGTCACATGTTCCAATTTTAGGAATTATATCTGCCCAATCAGGCATGCCAAGTTCATCTAGTTTAGATGATAATCCCACATCGCGATTATCAAAACGGATGACGTGATAGCCTTTTTCTGCTAGTCGTTCACATAATTCAATAGGCCAACCAGTTAATTGAACTCCCGTTCCTTGAATTAATAAAATAGTTTCATTGTTTATAGAACCGAAACTTTCGTAAGCAATCTCAATATTATTTGTTTTAATTATGCCTGATTTATTTTGAGCAGTTGTTACCCAAGTAGTTAAAAGCAAAAGCAAACTTATTGTGCCGATTTTTGTGTAAATTCTTTTTTTCATTTTTAAAATTTTAATTATTAATCCTCTTTTGTAAATTCGTTTATTGTTTCATCAATCTCTTTTAATGGCTTTTGGAAACTTTCTTTATTTTGCCATCTAAAAAGTTTATACCAAAGAAGTGAACTACTTATGAAAATTACTGAAGCAATTATCCATTTATAGGAATTAGAATGGTTAGTAAATTTTTGAACGTAAATTATTGACATCATCACACTACAGACTACTATTAATATCCTTTCGTATCTTTTTTTAAACTTATAAAAACTTTCAAGAATTAATTTGTGTTCATATAGAAATTGCTTTATTGATGATTCCGAATTATTTTTCAGTTTTGTAATTGCTATTGCTTTGTACTTTATCAACAGCATACTTGTAAAAGGTATAAGTAGAATTATAATAATTAAACATGACCATAGAATTTTTTCGCTGAAAAGTGATTTAATAAATAGATGGCTAAAAATTGCATAAACTGTAAGTTGTAAAATAAATGTTGACCAAAAATATTTCATAACTGTATTTTTATGTAGTTTAATTCTATTTTTGATAACCGTTTCTATTGTGTTTTGATCGTATATTTGCCAGTTATTAATATTATTATACTTGGATTCCCATATTTGTGTAATTTCTTTAAACTTCTTCATCAGTACCTTTACTTTTATTAAAATTATTTTCAATTTCTCGTTTTATTCTAACCAACCTTACGCTAACATTTGATTTTGATAAACCAGTAATACTCGCAATTTCTTCATATGTCAAATTTTCAAAAAATAATAAAATAATTGCTTTGTTTAGTTTTGTTAATTTTGATATACAATGCATTAATATGACTATTGATTCCTCCAGACTGTCATTATCTAAAACTTCAATAGTGTCTGGAATGTTTGGAACAGTAATGACAATTTTTTTCCTGTTTTTTCTGTTATAGGTAAGTGCCGTGTTAATGCAAACTCTATACATCCAAGTTGAAAATTTTGAATTGCCATTAAAAGTTGAGAATGAATGCCAAAGTTGATACATCATTTCTTGTATAACATCTTCTCTGTCTTCTTTACCATCAAAATAAATTTTACTTACTTTATGTAGAATGCCAGTATTCTGATTTATTTGAATAAGAAAAGATTTACTCAAATTATTATCCTTTAATTTCATATTATTTTGTTACTTTTATTATTAGTAACCATTGAGTTTAAAAAACTACAATTTTTTTCTTTTTTTTAAATTTGATTTTAAGACTATTAGATTAACTTTTAAAATATCTACTGCAATCTTTACATATTTGCTAAAATTTAGGAAGAAATCGAGTATTTTTTTTTACGTTTTGTTTAAATTGAATAATCTTTTTACATAAAATTTAATAAATGAATTAGTATTTAATATATACTATTGTATATTTTCAATTAATCATTTAATGAATCTATACCTTGTTCTTTAAGTTTTGATAATGCTTCTTTCATGGCATTAACTTGCTCTTCTGAATGTCCTTGCCAAATTGTAATTTCACCTACAACCTTAAAAGGATGAATAGAACGGTAAGACATGGATGGATTGCCGGGAAACTTCTTGTCGGTTAGGTCTGGGTCATTTTCAATATCCCCAGTTGGTTCAACTAAATAAATTCTTTCTTTACATGAACCCAAAGCTAATTCAGCCCCCCAAACGGCAGCGTCTAAAGTTGAGGTGAGAAAAATGTACTTTGCATTTTTCTGTTTTCCGAAGTTAGAGTTATAACCAACTTTAATTAAATCTCCAAGTTGTAAATTTGCCTTTGTGCCATGAAAGTATGTTTGTTTTAATGGAGTGTGCCCAATCGTGTTGGATTTAAATTCCATATTATCTTTTTCCATTTAGATAGTTTTATTTTAGTTTATTAATTGTTTCATTTGCTAATAAAAGTGCTTGTGAGAGGTATGATTCAATAATATTTATTTCGTCATTTGAGAAAGTAGCAATTAATTTTTCTGTTTCTTCTTGAAATGGTTTATAAAATGGTTCAAAAAGATTCATTATTTTTTTTGTGTTTGGTACAATTACAACTTTTCTTCGGTCATTTGCATCAAACTCTCTTTTTACAAGATTCTTCTTTTCGAACCTGTCAATTAAACCAGTAATTGCACCAGTAGTTAGACTCGTTAAAGCTGCTAAATCTCCTGCTGTTAATTTTCCTCTCTGAAGGAAGAAACCTAAATACTTATGGTCAGTACTTGAAAAGCCTAATTTTTTCGCAATAGTCTCGTGCATCTGAATTGACGTATAGGCATATTGCTGACTTAACTTTCTTAAAATTATGACCCTATCATTATCCATATATTTATCTTATTTAATAAGTATCTTAGTTGCAAAGATATTATAAAAAATTAATAAACTGCAATTTTTTTTCAAATCAACAAAAACCTATTTTATTAAAATTCTATAAAAGTGACATTTCTTGTTTATCCCAATTTGGCATTAGGAGTAATAAAAACAAATTTTTCTTTAAGGATTTTCATATCATCACTTACTTTTCTGTCCAAAACTTTTGCATAATGCTGTGTAGTTCTTAAATTTTTATGCCCCAGCATTTTACTTACACTTTCAATAGGAACGCCATTTGTAAGGGTTACCGTTGTGGCAAATGTGTGTCGAGCAATGTGAAAGGTTAATTCTTTTACGATTTCACAAACGCCAGCAATTTCTTTTAAATATGCATTCATTTTTTGATTGGATAGGATGGGAAGTAACTTATCCTCATTTAAGCATTGCGGATTACCTGCATATTTGTCAATTATCATCTGCGTTACTGGTAAGATTGGGATTTTAGAAGCACTTTCGGTTTTCTGTCTGTGAGTAAATATCCATTTCTCGCCATCAATACCAAAGCTTATATGAGACTTTGTTAGGTTTTTGACATCAATGTATGCCAAGCCAGTAAAGCAGCTAAAAAGGAATATATCGCGAACTAATGAAAGTCGCTCTGTTTTGAAGTCTTTTTCGATTATAGATTGAATTTCCTTTTCAGTTAAATAAACTCGTTCCACTTCTTTCACTTTAGATTTGTAGTTTGCAAATGGATTTTTATCCAGCCAATCATTGGCCAAACAAATCTTGATTATTTTATTGAAGTTCTTGATGTATTTAACGGCTGTGTTGTTGGCACAGTTTCTAACGCTTCGTAACCAAAATTCGTAATCGGTTATAAAGGCGTGATCAATCTTTGTTATGTCAATATCGGAAACGTTGTACTTCCATTGCATGAACTCAATGGTGTGCTTTAGTGAAGTGGTGTAGCGTTCTAATGTTCCAGGAGCGTATTCTTTTCCAACGAGTTCTTTTATTTTATTGTTATGGTCTTGGAAGATGGGAACTAGCATTCTTTGTCGTTCTTCAGTACCAAGTAATTTATTTTTGAAGTTTTCAATACACAGGGTCTCGTTTCGATGAAGTAGTTCCATTTGAGCATCTAATACTTTTGATTTCATCAAATCAAGGTAGCTATTGATTGAACGTGCTTCTTCTGTAGTGCCTTTCATTTTAGCTAGTTCGCTTGACCATTTTGATTTTTCTACAAATTTTTTAGTACTAAATTCCAATCGCTTTCCATCTACTGTTAATCTTACATAAATTGGAAGTAGTCCGTTTGCATTGGCTTTCGTGCTTTTGGCATAAAAGTGAAGTGTGATTTTTGTTTTCATTGTGGTGACCAATTAATTATTACTCAATTTAAATTCCTTATTGAAAACAAACAAGATGTTTGATGATTGAACAAGCTATTGAACACGTCATTAAACCGCCTATTTGCAATGCTTTCGAGAATTTAGCGAGACCCTAATTTTTGAATTTTCTAGGGTCTCGATTTTATCTCGATTAGAATAAGATTTGATGAATAATTTGGTATGTCTGGAAAAGCAAAAACCCCGTAAATCATAAGATTTACAGGGTTTTGATACCGTTTAGGATTTTTTCAGCGGAGAAAGAGGGATTCGAACCCCCGGACCTGTTACAGTCAACAGTTTTCAAGACTGCCGCATTCGACCGCTCTGCCATTTCTCCAGTAAGAACAATACATTTCCGTATTGCGAGTGCAAATATAAGAACCTTTTTTTGATAATCAAAAATAAAATTGATTAAAAAATAAAGATTTTTCAATCCTTATAATTAACTAATTCATTTATAAAATCTTACGATTTATAAAAATGATTAATAATTCACGTATTCCATGATTTCTAAACCGTAACCAATCATTCCTACTCTTTTTGATTGTTGTGTATTTGATATTAATCTAATTTTAGAAATATCTATATCATGAAGCATTTGAGCACCAATTCCGAAATCTTTACTATCAATTATAATTTTAGGGGCTTTCATTTCACCCTTAGATTGCAATAATTTAAGTTCTGATATTCTGCTTAACAAATTTACCGATTGCATATCTTGATTTATAAACAAAACTGCTCCTCTTCCTTGTTCGTTTATCATTTTAAACATATCATCTAGCTGCTTGTCTGCATTATTAGTTAATGTTCCTAATAAATCATTATTTACTTGTGATGAATTAATTCTAGTTAGAATAGATTCTCCTAAGTTCCAAGTACCTTTTGTAAGCGCTATATGTATTTGTTTGTTTGTTGTTTGCTCGTATGCTCTTAATCTGAAAGTTCCAAAACGTGTTTCTATGTCAAAATCTTCCTTTTTAACAATCAAACTATCATGTTGCATTCTATAAGCTACTAAATCTTCTATTGAAACTAATTTTAAATCAAACTTTTTAGCTACTTCGTACAATTCAGGTAAACGAGCCATTGTTCCGTCTTCATTCATGATTTCGACAATGACTCCTGCCGATTTAAAACCTGCCAGTCTTGCAAAGTCGATAGCCGCTTCAGTATGCCCCGTTCTTCGTAAAACACCTCCTTGTTTAGCCACTAAAGGAAATATATGTCCTGGACGTGCTAGTTCATGAGGTTTTGTCTTTCCTTCTACTAATGCTAATATTGTTTTTGCTCTATCTGATGCCGATATTCCTGTAGTTACTCCGTTCCCTTTTAAATCGACTGAAACAGTAAAAGCAGTTTCCATGTGATCAGTATTATTAGAAACCATAGCTCTTAGCTCTAATTCTTTGCAACGACTTTCTGTAAGTGGCGTACAAATTAATCCACGACCATGAGTGGCCATAAAGTTGATCATTTCTGGCGTCACTTTTTCAGCTGCTGCAAGAAAATCTCCTTCATTTTCTCGGTCTTCGTCATCTACAACTATAATAATCTTACCTTGGCGAATATCTTCTATTGCCTCTTCAATCGTATTTAGTATTATCTTATTTGTAATCATTTTTTATTGTAGTTTGTTGCGTTGTGTGAGTTTAATAAATAAATTTTTAATTGGCTCTGTAATACCATCAAAGCTTATACCACCATTATCGTTTATTGCTTTTCTAGTTAAAAAAATTGCTAATGGAACTAATAAGAAAAACGAAATCCAAGCGCCAAAAAATGGTGTCATTCCTGATTCTTGTGCTACTTTTTTACCAAATGTATTTAGGAAATGAAAGGTTATGAATATTAACATGGCAAAAACTATAGGTAATCCTAAACCTCCTTTTCTAATAATCGACCCGAGTGGAGCTCCTATAAAAAACATTAATATACATGCAAAAGCAACTACAAATTTTTCATGAATAGACAGCCAAAAACTATTTATATCCTTTTTCTTATATTCTAACGAAAAATTATTTATATCAAAATTTTGTTTTGAACTCAATGCATCACTAGCAGCTATATCTAATATTTTTGATTTTTCTTCTTTAGACAAAAAACTTGTTAATTCAATTATTTTCGGCTTTTTAGGTCTTAGTGAATCTGGTTGAAGGTTTGCATTAAGACCGATACGTTGATACATATTATCTGCCACAGATATTATTTCTTTATTGTAACTCGTGCTTAACGAATCGACTGTATATTTAAGTTCTGATAAGTTTAGCATATAACATGCGTTTGTTATATTTTCTTCACTTCCTTCTACTTTATTTAATTTAGACAAATCGATGTTTATATTGTATTTTTTAAAATAAACCTTAGCAAAAGGCATTTTTTGTCTGTCTTGATAATTATTAGGAGTTATATCTTCGTAATAATAACCATCTAACAATACTAATTGTAGTAAATTAGATTTCTCGCTACTTATTAATTGTCCTCTTTTAGATTTAATTACAGTTTTTGCACCTTCTCCAAGATTAGATTTTTTATGCATGGTCACTCCTTCTAGGAATTCACCGTTTTCACCTGTTTTTTTATCAACTTTAATATTAATGTTACCAATAGTACTAAACTGACCTTCGGCAATTGCCATTGCGGGCTTTACTTGCGCTATATTTTTTCTGAAATTTGTAAATTTATATTCAGCATATGGAATTACATTATTTGCAAAAAAAAACGCACCTAATGACAATAGTAAAATAAATCCTGTTAATCCTTTTATTGTTCTTTGAAATGAAATACCTGCCGATTTCATAGCTGCAAATTCATAATTTTCAGCTAAATCTCCAAAAGTCATTATTGCCGAAAGTAAAACTGACAATGGAAGTACCAATGGAACTAAACTTGGCATTTTGAAAAGTAAAAATTTTAGAATTAAAACTAAATCTAAATCTTTTCCTGCCAATTCCGAGATGAATAACCAAACCGTTTGAAGAATAAATATGAAAATTAAAATTACAAATACTCCAACAAATGAAGTTAAATAGGTTTTTAGAAGATATTTATCAAGAATTTTCATCCAGTTTAGTCCAGTTTATTAATATAATACTTAGGATATTTGCTTTGCACAAAAGTAAACTGATTTTTTGGTAATGCTTGGTTGGTTTTGAAAGAATTAACAGTCAAAGTAATTTTTGTTCCATTTTTAGCAACCGATATTGTATTATATATCTGGTTTGTTGCCACCTCTACTCCAACCAAAATTTCTTTGCGTTCATCTTTAGAACTTATTGGAGTTAGTTTTACATACTGAATTTTTTTCCCTTTTACATTTTGTGTAATATCCCAAGCATATTTAAAACCTTTACTAAAAAAGGTAAGCATTTTTGCTGGTGTATCGTTATCATCTTCCTTTCCTCCTATGTTTGAAACAGATATTTCTTCATCTTCAGCAACTATAGAATATAGTTTTTTCCCGTCACAAAGTTTTGTAACTCCCATAAAATTCAATACATATTGATTTCCGCTTAGCGTTGCGTTTCCTTTACTTTCTTGATTTACGTTTTCCTTCAGGTTTTGCAAAGAATATTTAAAATCTATTTGAATGTTTTTATAGCTTTTTACTTTTGCTGAAACTTTATCAAGCAATGCCTTTGCTTTTACTGCATCTTGAGCTTGTACAGAAAAACTAAAAACCATCAACAATAAAAGGGCTGTTTTTTTCATTTTAATCATTATTTTTTTCATTATTAAAGAATTGTTCAAGAGCGACCAAATCCGGAATATTTACACCACGAGCTTTACTTCCCTCAAATGGACCAACTATTCCTGCTGCCTCCAATTGATCTATTAATCTTCCCGCACGATTGTATCCTAATTTTAGCTTTCGCTGAATTAATGAAGCAGAACCTTGTTGCGCTGTTACAATTACTTCGGCGGCATCTCTAAACAAAGTATCTCTTTCGGATATATCCATATCAAGTTGTATGCCACTATCTTCTCCCACAAATTCTGGAAGTAAATAAGCTGTTGCATAAGCTTTCTGAGAACCTATAAACTCAGTGATTTTCTCAACTTCTGGCGTATCTACAAATGCACATTGTACACGAACTAAATCATTTCCGTTACTAAATAACATATCACCACGACCTATTAATTGGTCTGCTCCTCCTGAATCTAAAATGGTTCTAGAATCTATTTTCGAAGTAACTCTAAACGCAATTCTAGCGGGGAAATTGGCTTTAATCATACCTGTAATTACGTTTACCGATGGTCTTTGTGTCGCAATTATTAAGTGTATTCCAATAGCACGAGCCAATTGGGCTAAACGAGCAATAGGTAATTCTACTTCTTTTCCAGCAGTCATAATCAAATCGGCAAACTCATCGACAACCAAAACTATATAAGGTAAAAAACGATGTCCAGCTTCTGGATTTAATTTTCGTTGCTTGAATTTTTCGTTATATTCTTTAATATTACGCACCATGGCATCTTTTAGTAAAGAATAACGGTTATCCATTTCTACGCAAAGCGAATTTAACGTGGCAACCACTTTTGCATTATCGGTAATAATGGCTTCATCAGTATCTGGTAGTTTTGCTAGATAATGACGTTCAATCTTATTAAAAAGTGTTAGCTCAACTTTCTTCGGGTCAACTAAAACAAACTTAACTTCTGCTGGATGTTTTTTGTATAATAACGAGGTTAAAACTGCATTTAATCCTACCGATTTTCCTTGCCCTGTTGCTCCAGCCATCAATAAATGGGGCATTTTTGCTAAATCGACAACAAAAGTCTCATTAGAAATTGTTTTTCCTAAAGCAATAGGCAATTCCATTTCGGCTTCTTGAAACTTGGCCGAACCAATTACGGATTTCATAGAAACCATACTCGGATTCTTATTAGGCACTTCGATACCAATAGTTCCTTTTCCTGGAATTGGAGCAATAATACGAATTCCTAATGCCGAAAGCGATAGCGCAATATCGTCTTCTAGACTTTTTATTTTAGAAATCCTAATTCCCGCTTCTGGTACGATTTCGTATAAAGTAACCGATGGACCAACGGTTGCTTTTATTTGCGCAATTTCAATTTTATAGTTGCGTAAAGTTTCTACAATTCTATTTTTATTTTCTTCAAGTTCCTCTTGATTGATTGTAATTCCGCCAGAAGAATAGTCTTTTAGTAAATCGATTCCTGGAAATTTAAAATTTGATAAATCTAATGTTGGATCAAATTCTCCAAAATCTGCCACTAATCGTGAGGCTAAATTTTCTTCTACTATGTCTTCTTCTTCTACTTTTTCGATAACAAACTCATTTTCATGTGATTTATTGTTATCTATTAGAATCTCTTCTTTTATAGTTGGTTCTAAAATTAATTCTGATGCATTAGAAATTGTAGGTTTAAGGCTTTCTTTATTAATTTCGAATTGAGAAACTGGCTTCAAAGTGATTTCTCCTAAATCTTCTTCGTCAGATTGAAATTCGAATTTTTTTATAGGCAATTCCGCTGCTTCATCAGTAGCAAATTCTTCTAAATTATATGTAGAAATTGTATTGTTTATTGGTTTTAGTTCTTCTGTAATGTCCTTTTTAGTTTTCTCGAAGAAACCTTTAATCTTTTCTGGAGATACTTTTATTTTAAAAATTAAATAAATAACTATTCCGAAAATTAAAGCTAATAAAGTTCCCGATTTTCCTATATAATCTTGCGAAAACAAATTCATTTCGTAACCAATAACACCACCTAATTCTGGCAAATAATTACCAAAAAATCCAAATAGAATAGATAAAATGATGATAACAAAAATATCCCAAAACCAAGTCTTTTTTAATTTTCCTACAGCTAAATCTAATACTAAATATGCTCCTGTTAAAAACAAAAGTCTAACAAATAAAAACGAGGCTACTCCAAAGCCTTTATATATAAAGAAATCTGACACAAAAGCACCAAATTTCCCTAGCCAATTTTGAATATCAGGATTTCTTGAAGTAAAATTACCTAATTCACTTTGATCTTTATTTCCGTTTACGAAATAAGATATAAATGATAACCCAAAAGCAATCGAAATTAGCACCAACAAAATACCAATGGTGATTTTTTGTTGGCGAGACGGACTAAAACGACTTAAAAAATTCGTTTCTTCAGGTTCTATAGGGTTTACTTCTTTTTTAGCTTTTGCCATGAGTAGATTTACGATATTTTGTTTCTATAAGAATATTGGTAAATAAATCATTAATCCAATAGCAATTGCCGTCATGGCTGCAAAGAAAACTGCACCAGCAGCAATGTCTTTTATAAAACCAATACGTTCATGATAATCTGGATGAACAAAATCGGCTACTTTTTCTACAGCAGTATTTAGCCCTTCAATACCTAAAACTAACCCGAAAGCTAATATTTGAAACATCCAATCGGTTCTAGAAATTTGGAAATAAAACCCTGAAATAATCATCAACACAGCAATAGATGATTGCACCATAACGCTGTGTTCTGTCGTAATTAACTTAATTGCACCTTTTAGTGCAAATCCCATACTTTTGAAACGGCCTGTTACAAATGTATTATCTTTTTCAAATTTGACACTCATATTATAATGATGCTAAAGCAGCTTCATAATTTGGTTCATCAGCAATTTCTGGAACTTGCTCACTATATTTTACAACGCCATTTTCGTCAAGAACAATTACAACTCTAGAATGCAAACCTGCAAGAACAGAATCTGTAATTTCAAGACCATAAACTTTTCCGAAGCTTCCGTCTTTAAAATCTGATAAATTTTCGACATTTTCTAATCCTTCTGCTCCACAAAAACGTTTCTGTGCAAAAGGCAAATCACGAGAAATACACAATACTTTTGTGTTCTCTAACTCGCTAGCTTTAGCATTAAAAGTTCTTACTGATGTAGCACAAGTACCCGTATCAATACTTGGAAAAATATTTAGCACTACTCTACTTCCTTTATAATCAGATAATGAAGCTACTGACAAATCACTTTTTATTAATTTAAACTCTGGTGCATTTGTACCTACTTGCGGTAAACTTCCTGATGTATTTATAGCGTTTCCGCCTAATGTTATTGATGCCATTTTTGAATAATTTTAATGAGTTTCAAAAGTAGTAAAAATAATTAGGATTACAGAATTTAGGAATTATGATTTTTGAAATAGATTCTTGAAAAAAAAATAACATTAAAAATTAAAATTACTATATTTATTAATCGTAATATTGCAATATATAAATACAATCTAATTATGGGAGCCTCAAAATCCGATTCTTTTTCAGTAGAACACAACGAAATGGCAACCTTGTTCAGAGCCTTGTCTAATCCTGCTAGAGTGGCTATTGTTGATTATTTATTGTCTGTTGATAGTTGCATTTGCGGTGATATTGTAAACGAATTACCGTTAGCACAACCCACCATTTCTCAGCATTTGAAAGAATTAAAAAACGCAAACATCATCAAAGGAACTATCGAAGGAACTGCTATTTGTTATTGCATTAATTACGAAACAATTCAAAAAATCGAAAAGCATTTTAGCCTAATTTCTCATAAATTAAAAAGTAAATGTTGCTAATGTTAAAAATAAAAAAATATGAAACTATCCGAATTTAAAAGTAAATTAGAAAATGTTGCAATTTTTAATATCATGTTACCAGACGAAACCATGGTCCCAGCGCATTTTCACATCACCGAAATGGGATTATTAACCAAAAACTTCATTGATTGTGGTAATACTATTCGTGAGGAAAAATCAATAACCTTCCAAGTTTGGTTTGCAGGAGATTTAGAACATAGATTAGAACCAAGTAAAGTCTTTAAAATCATTGATGCTTCACAAAAATTGATTGGAGATCAAGATTTAGAACTGGAAGTTGAATATCAAATGGAAAGTACTATTGGAAAATTTGGATTGGAATTCTCAAACGGAAATTTCATTTTAACCCCAAAAGAAACAACTTGTTTGGCTAGTGATCATTGCGGAATTCCAACCGAAAAAATGAAAGTTAAAATTGGCGAATGGAAAGAAAAAACAAGTTGTTGTACTCCTGAAAGTAATTGTTGCTAAACCACATTAACTATGAATAAAAAAGAACATTGGGAAAAAGTATTTGCTACAAAGCAAGAAACCGAAGTGAGTTGGTATCAAAAATTTCCAAAAACATCAATTCAATTTTTTATCGATAATAAAATCGCTAAGGATGCTAAAATTATAGATATTGGAGGAGGTGACAGTTATTTAATAGATCATTTATTAAATTTGGGTTATACCAATTTGTCTCTTTTAGATATTTCTGAAAATGCTATAAATAAAATTAAAAAAAGATTAGGTGAGAAAGCAGAAAAAGTCACTTTTATTATTTCTGATGTTTTAGATTTTAAACCAGAAAATACTTTTGATGTTTGGCATGACAGAGCTAGTTTTCATTTTCTTACAAGCAAAGAAGATATTTCAAAATATAACACGATTATATCTCAAACAATTGCTAAAAATGGTTATTTATTTGTTGGAACTTTTTCTGAAAACGGACCATTAAAATGTAGCGGCCTAGAAATTTTTCAATACTCTGAAAGCAAATTTAATGCTGTTTTTGGCAATGATTTTAATATTCTAAATTGTTTTACAGAAAATCATCAAACGCCATTTGAAACAATCCAAAATTTTATTTTTTGCAGTTTTTTAAAGAAATAATATTATTATGTACCCTAATTTAAAAGCATCTATCAAAGCTATTGCTGAAATTTTAGTATCAGAGGAACGAAAAGAAATTTTGCAACCTCTACTTGACTATATACAATTAAAAGTTGATGCCAAAAAGGAAATTAGACTCAATTTTATTTGCACTCACAATTCACGTAGAAGTCATTTCTCACAAATTTGGGCACAAACGATGGCATTCCATTTCGGAATTCAAAACACATTTTGTTACTCTGGCGGAACCGAAGCAACAGCAATTTTTTCAAAAATTCTTGAAACATTGAATAATCAAGGATTTCAAATTAAAAAATTATCCGAAACGGACAATCCAGTTTACTCAGTAAAATATGATGAAAACGAACATCCCATTATTTGTTTTTCCAAAACTTTTGATGTGGATTTTAATCCCAATTCTCAATTTGCAGCCATAATGACTTGTTCTTCTGCCGATGAAGGTTGTCCGTTTATTGCAGGAGCAGAAAAGCGTTTTCCTATTCGTTACAACGATCCAAAAGCATTTGACGGAACAGAATTAATGAATGCAAAATATGAAGAACGAAGTTTAGAAATTGCTTCTGAAATGTATTTTGTTTTTTCAAAAATCACAAATAATTAAGATGAAAAAAAGATTAAGATTTTTAGATCGTTTTTTAACATTATGGATTTTTTTAGCAATGCTTATTGGAGTTTCAATTGGTTATTTTATACCAAGCTCTGCTAGTTTTATCAATTCATTTTCTTCAGGAACTACGAATATTCCTTTAGCGATTGGTTTAATATTGATGATGTATCCACCATTAACCAAAATAGATTTTTCTAAAGTGCCTCAAATGTTTGAAAAACCTAAATTACTAACAGCATCATTTATTATTACTTGGCTTGTTGGACCATTTTTAATGTTTTTGTTGGCTACTTTTTTCCTAAAAGATTATCCAGAGTATATGACTGGATTAATTATTATTGGGTTAGCACCTTGTATTGCCATGGTTATCGTTTGGAACGAATTAGCTGAGGGAAATAGAGAATTAACAGCTGGTTTAATTGGAATTAACAGCCTATTACAAGTATTTTTCTTTAGTTTATACGCTTATTTTTATTTGGAAATTATGTTGCCATTGTTCAAAATCAAAGCGTTAGAATTAAATATTACCATTTCGGAAATTGCACAAACGGTAGGAATCTATCTCGGAATTCCATTTGCGTTGGCAATAATTACTCGATTTTCGATTAAAAAATATTTAGGAGATACATTTTTCAATCAAAAATTTATTCCATTTGTTTCTCCAATTACTTTAATAGCCTTGCTTTTTACTATTGTAATTATGTTTAGTTTAAAAGGTGAAATGATTATTGATTTGCCTCTAGATGTTCTCCGAATTGCTATACCATTAGTAATTTTCTTCTCAGTAATGTTTTTTTTGATGTTTTTTGTATCTAAGAAAATCGGAGCCAATTATCGTGATGCAGTAGCTTTGTCATTTACTGCTTCAGGAAATAATTTCGAATTAGCAATCGCCGTTTCAATTGGTGTCTTCGGAATAAATAGTGGACAAGCTTTTGCAGGAGTTATTGGTCCATTAATTGAAGTTCCTTCTTTGATTATTTTGGTCAATGTAGCATTCTGGTTAAGAAAAAAATATTATAAATAAACAACTATAAATCAACTGTTTGTAAGTTTTTATTTAGTAACTTTGATATAACCAAAAAACAACTATTATGAAAATAGCTACAATTATTGTAAGAGTATTGTTGGGAGCATTATTAGTTTTTGCTTCTGCTATGTTTTTTCTAAAACTAGCCCCAGAACCTGAAACAACAGGAGCTTTTAAAGCGTTTAATTTAGGATTGATAGCCTCAACTTATCTAATGCCTTTAGCAAAAGCACTTGAATTACTTTGCGGAATATCTTACATATCTGGTAAATATGTAACATTAGCAAACATTATAATATTACCTGTAACTTTAAATATCTTATTAATCAATCTTTTTATGTCGCCCGAAAATTTACCCATTGGTTTATTTATTTTCTTAGGCAACTTATTCTTGATTTATAGATATTGGGGGAATTATAAAAGCTTATTTATTGCCTAAAAAAAATGCTTCCAAAATTTTGGAAGCATTTTTTTTATTTATCTATCGAACCTAAAACTCGTTTCATAAAATTGTTTAAAGCTTGTTTCTTATCTTTTCCTTCTTTTGTCATTTTATGTACTTCGAGTGCGCCGTACATATTAGAAATTAATTCGCCGATAACATCTAGTTCTTCATCTTTAAGAGAGGAAACTTCTGTTAGAGATTCTAATACTTCAATAGTTTCTACGAGATAATCTTGATCATTATCTTCAATAAATTGAGTAAGGTGTTTTATAACTGGTAATTTCATAATTAAATAACTTCATTTACAAAATCAATCAAAACTTCTGCTTTATTAGTTTGGGTTTGGTTTACAAACACGCCATTTTTGAAAGTAGCAAATGTTGGTAAATTGTCTACATTGGCTAATTTTCTTGATTCAGGAAAATTTTCGGCATCAGCAATTACAAAAGTTACACTTTCGTTTTCTGAGGCCAACTTTTTAAACTTTGGTTTCATAATTCTACAATTCCCACACCATGAAGCAGAATATTGCACGACTACAATATTATTTGTATTAACAATTTCGGTTAAATTATCCTTTTCTAATTCTAGTAACATATTTTTCAATTTCAATAACAATTGCAATGTCAATATTCAAAATTACTGACATTGCAATTGAAGTTATTTATTAGTTCATTGATGATAAGTAAGATGCCGTACTGTTTCTGTCAGCGTTCATTGCTTCTTTACCAGCTTCCCAGTTTGCAGGACAAACTTCTCCTTTTTCTTGAATGTGTGTATAAGCATCGACCATACGCAAATATTCGTTTACGTTTCTACCAAGTGGCATATCATTTACACTTTCGTGGAAAATTTTTCCAGTTTCGTCAATTAGATAAGTTGCTCTAAAAGTTACGTTAGATCCTTCAACAATAATTGAATCTGTTTCTTCGCTATAACTTGTAGAATCGATATCTAAAATTCCTAAAATATTTGATAAATTGCGATTTGTATCGGCAAGAATTGGGTAAGTTACACCTTCTATTCCACCATTATTTTTTGGTGTGTTTAACCAAGCAAAATGCACTTCGTTTGTATCGCAAGAAGCACCAATTACGATAGTATTTCTTTTGTTAAATTCTGGTAAAGCTACTTGAAATGCGTGTAATTCAGTTGGGCAAACGAAAGTAAAATCTTTTGGATACCAAAACAATAATACTTTTTTGTTGTTTTTTGTAGCTTCTTCAAAAATGTTGATTTTTAAATTGTCTCCCATTTCAGAAATAGCATCTACTGCAATACTTGGAAATTTTTTACCTACTAATGACATAATTATATTTTTATAAGTTATTTTTTTAACGATGCAAAAGTAGCTATTATCTCAATTTATAATAATAACTTTTAATTATATTATCTTATTTCAATATAAATTAAAACTATTCCATAAAAAAGGCAGCCATATTTCAGACTACGTTTGTATTTATTGCAATTAGAATTGGATAGTTATATCAAATCAAAACGATCTAAATTCATTACTTTGTTCCAAGCTTTTACAAAATCATTGATGAATTTTCCTTTCGAATCGGAACAAGCATATACTTCTGCTAATGCTCTTAATTCTGAATTAGAACCGAAAATTAAATCAACCCGAGTTCCAGTCCATTTTAATTCTCCAGTAGCACGATTTCTTCCTTCAAAAACAGACGAGTCATTATTTGAAGCTTTCCAAGTTGTACTAATGTCTAATAAATTTACAAAGAAATCATTAGTCAATGTTTCTGGTTTATTTGTAAAAACTCCGTGTTTAGAATGATTGTAATTCGCATTTAAAACACGTAAACCACCAACTAAAACAGTCATTTCTGTAGTCGTTAAAGTCATTAGTTGCGCTTTATCTACCAACATTTCTTCGGAAGAAACTGTATATTTAGCTTTAGAATAATTTCTAAAACCATCTGCTTCTGGTTCTAAAACCGCAAATGAATCAACATCCGTTTGTTCTTGAGAAGCGTCATTTCTTCCTGGCGTAAATGGAGCTTTAATTTCGTGATTGGCATTTTTAGCCGCTTTTTCAATTCCTGCGCAACCTGCTAAAACAATTAAATCAGCCAAAGAAACTTTTTTACCATCTGATTGAGTGTCATTAAATGCTTTTTGAATTACTTCTAATGTGTTTAAAACCTTAGATAATTGAGTTGGATTATTTACTTCCCAATATTTTTGTGGTGCCAAGTTAATTCTTGCTCCGTTAGCGCCTCCACGTTTATCTGAATTTCGGAAAGTAGAAGCCGAAGCCCAAGCCGTTGTTACCATTTCTGAAACAGTAAGTCCAGATTCTGCAATTTTAGATTTTAATATCTCAATGTCGTTATTGTCAATCAATTTATGAGTTACTGTCGGAATTGGGTCTTGCCAAATTAACTCTTCTTTAGGTACTTCCGGACCTAAATATAATTCAATTGGTCCCATATCTCTATGGGTTAATTTGTACCAAGCACGAGCAAAAGCATCAGCAAATTCATCAGGATTTTCATGAAAACGTTTAGAGATTTTCGCATAAATCGGGTCTAATTTCATAGCCATATCTGCAGTTGTCATCATTAATCTTTGAGATTTAGAAGCATCTCCAGCAGTAGGAGCCATTTTTGCATTAGAAGCAGCGGTAGGAGTCCATTGATGAGCACCCGCTGGACTTTTAGTTAATTCCCAATCGTAACCTAATAATACATTAAAATAATCGTTATCCCATTTTGTAGGATTTGGTGTCCAAGCCCCTTCAATTCCGCTTGTAATGGTGTCATTACCAACTCCTGTACCAAATGAATTTTTCCAACCTAAACCCTGTTCTTCAATTGAAGCACCTGCAGGTTCAGCGCCTACATATTCTTCTGGATTTGCAGCACCATGAGCTTTCCCGAATGTATGTCCTCCTGCAGTTAATGCTACAGTTTCCTCATCATTCATTGCCATACGAGCAAAAGTTTCTCTAATATCTCTTCCCGAAGCTAAAGGATCTGGATTTCCGTTTGGTCCTTCTGGGTTTACATAAATAAGTCCCATTTGAACCGCCGCTAGTGGATTTTCTAAATCTCTATCTCCAGAATATCTTTTGTCATCTAACCATTTTCCTTCAGAACCCCAATAAATATCCTCTTCTGGTTCCCAAACATCAGCACGACCACCACCAAAACCAAATGTCTTAAATCCCATCGATTCTAAAGCGCAATTTCCTGCCAAAATCATTAAATCCGCCCAAGAAATCTTATTGCCATACTTTTGTTTAATTGGCCAAAGTAATAAACGAGCTTTATCTAAATTTCCGTTATCTGGCCAACTGTTTAGTGGTGCAAAACGTTGTGTTCCTGAACCCGCACCACCACGTCCATCGGCAATTCTATAAGTTCCAGCACTATGCCAAGCCATACGGATGAAAAATGGTCCGTAATGTCCGTAATCTGCTGGCCACCAATCCTGAGAATTAGTCATTAGATCCACAATATCTTTCTTTAAGGCAGTGTAATCAATACTTTTAAAAGCTTCTGCATAATTGAAATCTTTTCCCATCGGATTAGATAATTCAGAATGTTGACGAAGAATATTTAATTTTAATTGATTAGGCCACCAATCATTGTTTTTTGTGCCATTTCCAGCACTTGGTTTTGAGGTTCCTCCTGAAAATGGGCATTTGCCTTCTCCAGAAGAGTTTGTGTTGTTTTCCATAATATGATAGTTTTATTGATTTTATATTTAATATAAAGTTAAAGAATAATCTAGGTATTAACATCATTTTTAATTATATTAATTTATAAAATAATAGTTTTTTGTTATACTTATTTTATTACTTAAATTATATCAATATTATGTTATATTTGTTTTTTAGTACAATTCGATAATCTTAAGAGAATAATTATGTCATTTTCCAATTTATTCAGAAAAAAATCAACAAAAGCAATAGTTTTAGAAGGCGGAGATCACGAAGGCTCGGGTCTTAATAAAGTACTAACCGTTAAGGATTTAACTTTTTTTGGAATTGCAGCTATTATTGGTGGAGGAACGTTTAGTGCTATTGGAAACGCTTGTTTTTCAGGTGGTCCAGCAGTAGTTTTATTATATATAATGTGTGCTATTGCCTGTGGATTTACCGCTATGTGTTATGCCGAATTCGCTTCACGTGTACCTGTTTCGGGTTCTGCCTATACTTATGCTTATGTATCTTTTGGAGAAATTTTTGCTTGGATTATTGGTTGGGCATTAATTATGGAATATTCTATAGGTAACATATATATTGCTTTTTCGTGGAGTGGTTATTTTACTAATTTGCTGGAAACATTTGGAGTTCATTTACCCGAATGGCTCACAATCAATTACAAATCAGCACAAGATGCTTTTCTTGCTAGCAAAGGTGATGAAGGTTTAATGGCTTGGCAAAATGCACCAGTTATAGGCGGATTAAAAATAATTTTCGATTTACCTGCAGTTGTCATCAATTTACTAATTACATATTTAGTATATCGCGGAACAAAAGAATCTAAAAATTTTAGTAACATAATGGTTTATATAAAGTTAGCTATTATTGCATTAGTAATTGTAGTTGGCGCTTTTTATGTTGATATTGATAACTGGACGCCTTTTATGCCTAATGGTTTTAGCGGTGTAATGGGAGGAGTTTCGGCTGTTTTCTTTGCTTATATTGGTTTTGATGCTGTTTCTACATTGGCAGAAGAAAGTAAAAATCCACAACGTGACTTACCTAAAGGAATGATTTATTCATTAGTAATTTGCACCGTTGTTTTCATAGTTTTAGCATTAGTTATTACAGGAATGGTTTCCTATGAATTACTTGGTGTAAGTGATCCGTTAGCAGAAATTTTTGCATTAAAAGGTGTAAAATGGATGCTGTTTATTGTATCTATTGCAGCAGTTGTTGCCATGACAAGTGTATTGTTGGTTTTTCAAATGGGACAACCTAGAATTTGGATGACAATGTCTCGTGATGGATTGATGCCAAAGAAATTTTCTGAAATTCATCCGAAATACAAAACACCTAGTTTTGCTACAATTGTAACTGGTTTGGTTGTTGGAATTCCAATATTCTTTACCGATGAAAATTTTGTATTAGATTTTACATCAATCGGAACTTTATTTGCTTTTGTCTTAGTTTGTGGTGGGGTTTTGATGCTTTCTCCACAAAGCGAAGCGGAATTAGAAGAACGCGCAACCAAAGGGAAGTTTAGAATTCCTTATGTAAATTCTAAGTTTATTTTTCCCTTACTGGTCATTATCGGAACTGTGTTAACCATAAAATATGTGCCAGATTTCTTTACCAATATTCTCGATTTTTCTGATGGAAAAATGGCAACTAACTTACCAATGTTAGTTTTTCTAATAGTTTGTGCTGTTATGATGGTATTATCATTTACTAAAAACTTATCATTAATTCCATTATTAGGATTGGTTTCTTGTTGCTATTTGCTAACAGGAATGGCAGTTTCTAACTGGATGTGGTTTGGTTGTTGGTTAGTTATAGGATTGGTATTTTACTTTATTTATGGATATAAAAACAGTAAATTAAATTTAACAAAGCTAAAAGATTCTATTTAAAATTTGTTAAATTATTTGAAATAAAAAATCCGTCTTGACTAAACTTAGACGGGATTTTTTTATTGACACTCTTATCTTAAATTAAATTTCCAAAGCGTTCATTTAATTTAGTAAAAAAATAAGTAGCATTACTAATTCCAATACTTTCTGCAATTTCTTTTTTGGTAGCATAAGGATTCTCAAACAGTAAAATTTTGGCTTTTTGAAAACGAGCTTCCATAATTAATTCTTGAGTTGTTTGACCTAAAATAGCCTTCGTTTTTCTATTTAATGTGCTTTTAGAAATATTCAAATGTAATGCAATATCTTCCACACCAAAAGTTGGTGAATGCATGTGCTTACAAATAAGATCGTTGAGTTCAAGGTTAAATTTATTGGCAAAAACCGACAAGCTTTCTTTTTCTTCTGTCGCTAAAGTAGTCTCGAAAGCATGTAACGAATCTAGAGAATTTAAAGACTTCTTAATCATTAAATGCAATTCTTCTTCTATAAAAGGTTTATTCAAATACCCGTCAATACCCAATCGAAGCATATTGAGTTTTCCTTCTTGATCACTTCTTGCTGTAAGTACTATAATGGGGGTTTTTAGTTCTTGTTCTTTTATTTTCAATACAAGTCCTTCTCCATCTAAAACAGGCATCATATAATCTGTTATAACAATATCAAATGTTTGTTTTTGCAAAATTTCTATCGCTTCTTGACCGTTTTCTGCTTCGGTAATTTGGTAACCTTCTAAAACGTCTTTTAAATAATCACGCATTTGCTCGTTATCATCAACAATCAGGATTGACCTGTTGAAAGATGTACATTTACGCTCATAAATTCTTTTGGAGGGAACGATATCAATTAGGGAATTATTGATTGCTGTAGTAGCAGAACCGTATTCGATTGCTTTTTTAGGAATGGTTATCTTAAATGAAGTTGCTTTGTTGGCAACGCTAGTCAACGAAATTTTAAATTGATGCGCTTCGACAATACTTTGTGTAAAAGAGAGTCCTATACCACTGCCTTGACTTTTTGTGATGTCATTCTTCGATTGAAAGAAACGATCAAATACTTTGTCTAAGTCATATTCTGGGATTCCAATTCCTGTATCATTTATGGTGATAATCAAATCCTGTTCTAAAGAAACAAGAATTTCAACCGCTCCTTTTTTAGACGTAAATTTTAAAGCATTAGACAATAAATTATTAATAGACTTCGACATTAACTCTTCATCCATAAAAACTAAAACATCAGGAATAGTCATTTTTAAATCAAACTGAATTTCTTTTTTCTGAAATACTTCTTTAAAGTCGAGATAATGTTTTTCTAAAAAAGGACGCAAAGCAACTTTTTTACTATCAATGGTAAATTCATTAGAATCAATTTTACTCAAATCAATAATATTATTAATAATATTCTGAATTTGTGTTACCTGATTATTAATGATATTAATTTTCTCTTGATTTTCTTCAGTAGAACCTTTCAAGTTGATTCTAGAGGCATTTCCTTGAATTAAGGTTAATGGTGTTCTGATTTCGTGTGAAAAATTGACAAAGAAATGTGATTTGAATTCATTCAACTTATCCAGTTTATTTTTTTGTTCTTCAAGAATGACTTTATCAGCAACCACTTTATCGCGTTCTACTTCTAACAGATTTTCAATTTGATTGTTTTCTTTTTTAAAATAATTAACCAAAATATAATACAAGAAAAACAAGCATGTTAAAGCCGGACCAAAAAAATTAATGCCTGGATAATGTCTGAAAAAATAGTTGGGGAAAGCAAAACAAAGAAAAGCGACCGTAAAAATACTATAGTTTATTTTTTTGTTGTCTGTAAGTACTAAACTCACTGCTGGTGCTAAAATTAAATAAAATTCTAACAATTGTCCTTTTTTCAGGAAGTTCCCAAAGACAAAACTATTGACAATTAACATAAAAGCAAACATAAATCGTCCTATTTCATATTTTCCTTTTGAATGCAAATATTGAGACAAAATGATGATAACTAATTGTACAAAATGAACCACTACATTCAAATAAAGGATAGGTGTTTTTGTTAAATAATTCAATAGTAAAATAACCGCAGTTGTATACCAACAATAACAAAACGTATTGAACAGTTTAATTCTTTTAATTTCTGAATTGGATTGTATCGAATTACGAATTCCTAATGACACTAATGATTCATACCTGCTTTTTACCATTTTGATGCATTTCAAAAATTGAATTAAATGAATCAAAAATATACTATTTAAGTCAAATAAAAGCGATTCTGAATCAAATGGAAGTTATATGACATGAATAAACGATGAATGAACCAAATGACTCTATTTTGATTCATTCAGAATATCTAAATACCTCAAATTTGTTCTATAACAATAAATGAAAAAAACATGAAAACAAAACTATTCTTTTTAGCCTTTTTATTCTCAGCAACGTTAGTAGCACAAATTCCAAATGATGCTATCAAACGTTATTTATTTACAAATGGAAGCTTAACAAATGATGTTTCGCCTGGTAATTCCGATTTAGTTCCAACAGGAAGTTCAAGAATAAATACGATGGACCCCATTGGCAATATAAACGATGCTATATTGGTTAATTCCGATAAATTTGACGCAGGTAAAAGAGGCACAATCACAAATGTAGATATGGCCGGAAATATGTCTGTAAGTTTTTGGATTAAAACAAATACTAATGATAGTTCCGAGAGAAACATGATTTCTCAATATGGGCCTGCAGGGTTTGGCCCTTATGGATGGAATGTGATTTTAGTAAACGGAAAAATTAGATTAAAAAATAAATCTTTAATAAACGGAGCTGTAATAACTCCCGAAATTTCTGTTGAAAGTAGTGTTATCGCTGACAATCAATGGCATCATATTGTTTGTACAGTAGATAAATTACAATTTTTCTCTGGCGGATGGACATTTGGTCCACAAGTATCACTGTTCGTAGATAAAATATTTCAGAATTCAGCCCACACCGGTGGAGCTTCAAGTTTAGCTTTAATTTATTTAAATCCATCGCCAAATCTTACAATTACAATTGGTGGAGGAACACCAAATTTTACTGAAGCAATAGATAATATTCGTTTTTATAATAGAGCACTAAGCACTACCGAAATTAATTCTCTATTTTATGAATATTCTGGTACTTTAAGTCGATTCTATGTAAATTCAGCGGCAACTGGAGCAAATAACGGTTCGAGCTGGTTAGACGCATACACGAGCTTACAAACAGCATTAAATGCAGCAAATAATCAAGAAATTTGGATTGCACAAGGAGTATATAAGCCTCATGCGTCAGACAGGAATGCTTCTTTTGTTATTCCTGTTAGTATAAATATATTTGGAGGGTTTATTGGAAATGAAACACAGTTGTCAGAAAGAAATTGGAGAACAAATCCAACTATTTTATCAGGTGATTTATCAGGAAATGATGATGCAAATATCACATTCACGAATACTTTACGAAACGACAACTCCTATCATATTATTAAGGCAAATGCTAATAATATTGTTTTAGATGGTTTAACACTTTCAGATGCTCATGCTAGTGGGAGTTCGGGCGCAGACAAATCAGGTGCAGCCATAACAAAAGATGCTAATGTGACTAATTTTACTATTAAAAATTGCATCTTTAAGAATAATGTTAGTTTAGACGCTGCTGCATGTTTATTAAGTCCATATACTGTTGGAGGAACTAAAAGCTTAGCTATAGAAAATACCGAATTTAAAAATAATCTAGCAACTTATGCAACAACTTTCTATTTGTACACAAATACATCAACTATAAATACTCTAAATGTTAACATTTCAAATTCATTATTTGACACGAATAAAGCTATTGATAACGGCGCAAGTCTTGGATACGCAGGAAGTGCAGGTTGGTTTAGAGCCTACGCTAATGGTTCTACCATAAATACTAATTTTACAAATAATACTTATGTAAATAATATTGACGCTGGAACCAATGCACTTACGTTAAATAGAGCAACAATTGGTCTTGAAAAAAGAGGAACTGCTATCATAAATTCCCAAATTAACAATTGTATTTTCTGGAACAATCAAGAAATAGGTGGAGCAACTGCAAAAGCAGTTAATAGAATAGCCGATACATTTTCAACAGCTACAACAACGGTAAATAATTCATTAGACATTGATAACTTTTCAACTATTATCACAAAACAGAATATTATAACTGCAAATCCATCATTTATAAGTTTATCTGATTTTCAATTAAATTCTGGTTCTCCAGCTATTAATACAGGAAATAATACAAATGTTATTGGAACAGTAGATTTATTAGGAAATCAAAGAATTTATAATACTACAGTAGATATGGGTGCTTATGAATTTGGATCTGTACTTAGCTCTCAATCTTTCAACGAATTTTCTAATTTTAATATTTATCCAAATCCAAGTGATAGTATTATTAATGTGAGCAGTACCAAAAGCATTGACACTATGGAGATTTTTTCATTAGATGGAAGAAAAATCAAATCAGTTACCGCAAAAACAATTGATATTTCAGAACTATCGACAGGAATGTATTTGTTACAAGTAAAAACCACAGAAGGCAAAATTGGAATTAAAAAAATAATAAAAAATTAATACATTTATAAAAAATAGAAATCATGAAAAAAATAATCTTACTTCTTGGTATCGTAATCTTATCGTCATTTGATAACGCTGATAACATACTACCAACAAACAGAATAGAAAAAACAATATATTTTGAATCTAGCTTTTCATTAATAAATGACACAAAAGACAAAGTATCTATTCATACTGGAACAGGTTTTGTTTCGTTAAATAAAGGCTCTAAAACCAGTATTGGTTGCAATATAGGAAAAGAAGTTCGATGGGCAAACGAAGGTAAAAAAGGAGATGTTATTTTTAAAATCACTCCAGAAATGTGTGGTAAGACATTAAAACTCTCAGAATTCATCAAATAGCCTTCAATGAAATAAAAAATCCCGTCAAGTTTATCACAAGACGGGATTTTTAGTTATATGAATTTGAATTACCAAATTCCCAATTCTTTCATGCAAGCATGCATCATTTCATAAGTACGAGCAATATCATTATCTAATCCAATAGAAAAACGAATTAATCCGTCTGTTAATCCCATTTCTTCTTGTTCTTCCAAAGGAATTTCAGAAGAGGTAGAAGTTCCTGGTGCACTAAACAAAGTTTTATAAAAACCTAAACTTACTGCTAGGTAACCTAAATTTCTTTCTTGCATGAGTTCCATTAGTTCGTTAGCTTTATCAAGAGAACCCACATCGATAGTCATCATACCACCAAAACCATACTCGTGGTTAATCATACCTGAATAAATCTCATGACTTGGGTGAGATTTCAAACCTGGATAAACCGTTTTTATTCCGTTCTCTTCAAATTTCTGAGCCAAAAACATCGCATTATGACTGTGTTGTTTCATTCTTATATGCAAAGTTCTAAGGTTTTTCATCACACTTGCAGAACGCAAACTATCCATAGTTGGACCTAAAAGCATACTAGCGCCAGAATTTACATTTTTTAAATCATTAATAAATTCTTGCGAAGCACAAACCACACCGCCTACAGTATCACTACTTCCGTTGATGTATTTAGTCAAACTATGAATCACAATATCGGCACCCAATTTAGCAGGAGAAACCGACAATGGCGAAAAAGTATTATCAACCACTAATTTCAAATCATGTTTAATCGCAATTTTTGCCAAACCAGCAATATCAGCCACTTCAAGCAAAGGATTACTCACCGTTTCGCAATACAAAACTTTCGTATTTGTCGTAATGGCAGCTTCAACAATATCCAATTTAGTAATATCTACAAACGTAGTTTTGATACCAAATCGTGGTGCTAAATTTTTCAGAAAAGCATAAGTACCCCCATAAATAGTTCTACTCGAAACAATATGATCACCATTGCCACACAATTGCAAAAGCGTTGGTGTAATGGCGCCCATTCCAGAAGCTGCTACGTTAGCAGTTTCCGTGCCTTCCATCGCAGCAAGTGCTTTGTCTAAATATAAATTACTAGGCGAAGAATGACGAGAATATAAGTAACAACCTTCGGCATTGCCTTCAAAAGTGTCGAACATGGTTTTTGCCGACAAAAACGTATAAGTCGAACTGTCTGAAATAGATGGATTTACACCTCCAAATTCTCCAAAATATTGTAAATCTTGTATTTTGTCTGCGGGATTAAAATTTTTCATAATTTTATCTATTTTTTAGGAGCTATTCCTGCTATCCACTTTATCTTTTTGTCTGCCGAAAAGGCAAGACAAAAAGGATATCGTTACTATCAGGGCTAGGATATTTCAATTATTAACTAATAATCATCAAAAAAACAAAATATTAGATTTAATTACAATACAAATAAATTAAAATAGAAAATAAAACTATATTTTTATATATTTGTAATTTTTTAAACATTAAAACTGACAATAATTAATCATTTTTAGAAAATTTAAAATCATGAATTTAGACGAAATCGACAAAAATCTATTAAAGCTATTACAAACCGATAGTAAAAAAACTACAAAAGAACTTTCATCAAAATTAAATCTTTCTGTAACAGCCGTTTACGAACGTGTGAAAAAACTGGAGCGTGAAGGTATTATCGAAAAATATGTCGTTTTATTAAACAGAAAAAAGATTGAAAAAGGATTTGTAGTTTTCTGTCACATCAAACTAATTCAACATACAAAAGAATTCTTAACAAAATTCGAAAGCCAAGTTATTAAACTTAACGAAGTACTGGAATGTCATCACGTGAGTGGAGATTACGATTATATTCTAAAAATCGTTCTGAAAGATATGGAAGAATATCGTGAATTTCTAGTAGAAAAATTAACAACATTAGAACATATAGGTAGTACACACAGTACATTTATGATTTCTGAAGTAAAAAACACAACAGTTATCGAAATTTAATTTTTTTTAAATAATTGGTATAAATTTTTACCATTGTCATTGCAATAAAATTCGTAATTTTGTTATAAAGCCATACACTTAAATAATGGAAACAGCTCAAATTAGAAAGAAACTCATCAAGGATTTTAGTAAATTTATCCAAGATGACACCAAACTCGAAGTTCTTGAAGGTGTGTTTGATGCAATAAACAATGAAGAAAATATTTCTTTAGTTTCTGATGAGCATTATAATATAGTTTCTGAAGCACGAGAAGACTATTTTTCTACAAACAAAAAAACGAATTCTTGGGAAGAAGTCGAACTTCGTTTGAACCATAAATATGGCTTTTAAAATTCAAATTTTAAAATTAGCAGAAATTGAAATTGATAATGCTATAGCTTTTTTCGAGAATAGAAGAAAAGGTTTAGGAAAGAATTTTTTAATTTATCTAAAAGGTTATTTCAAAATTTTAGAAACAAATCCTGAATTATTTCAAATAAAAAAACAACCCTATTTTAGAGAGCTACCATTGGTAAAATTTCCGTTTGTGATTATTTATGAAATTTATAATAATGAAATTCTAATTCATTCCATTTTTCACACTTCTAGAGATCCAATAAAAAAACAATAATTGCTCTTAATTTTTACCATTGTCATTGCAATAAAATTCGTAATTTTGCAGTACTAAAAATAAAAAAACACATACTATGAGTTCATTTGACGTAGTCATTATAGGTTCAGGTCCAGGCGGATATGTATCGGCAATTCGTTGCGCACAATTAGGTTTCAAAACTGCAATTATCGAAAAATATGCAACTCTTGGCGGAACTTGTCTAAATGTGGGTTGTATTCCATCAAAAGCATTACTAGCATCATCGCATCATTACGAAGAATTACAGCATTTTGCAGACCACGGAATCGAAGTTTCTGGAGAAGTAAAAGTAAATCTAGAAAAAATGATTGCTCGTAAACAAGCCGTTGTTGATCAAACTTCTGGTGGTGTGAAATTTTTAATGGATAAAAACAAAGTAACCGTTTTCGAAGGATTAGGTTCATTTGAAGATGCAACTCATGTAAAAGTTACAAAAGCAGACGGGACTTCAGAAGTTATTGAAGCTAAAAACATCATTATTGCAACTGGTTCTAAACCATCAAGTTTGCCTTTTATCAAATTAGATAAAGAAAGAATTATCACATCTACCGAAGCATTAAAATTACCAGAAGTTCCTAAACATCTAGTAATTATTGGTGGTGGCGTTATCGGAATCGAATTAGGTCAAGTATATCTTCGTCTTGGAGCACAAGTTTCAGTAGTAGAATATATGGACAGAATTATTCCAGGAATGGATGCAGGTTTATCTAAAGAATTGACAAAAGTGTTGAAAAAACAAGGAATGAAATTCTACGTTTCTCACAAAGTAAAATCGGTAGAAAGAAA